>JAEOSL010000022.1 GCA_016840385.1 Candidatus Thorarchaeota archaeon
CCCAACCGGCTTCCCAACCCATTCCCTGTGTGATAATTTCGTAAATTCTGGTATTTGAGGTTGTTTTAGGAGCATTACCCATTGCAATAGTTGCGGCAGGCAATAGACTACCCCAAATTGGCTGAGCAAGGTGTGTCCAGTTAGTTGGTGTTGGCAGATTATTTGCATCTAGGAAAGCATGATTCACAGTAAATCCAAATGTTGAGATTGCTGCAGCTACCCAGATAACATCACCATCATCATTTGTTCTTTTCATATCTGCACCAGCAATTTCATCCGGTACTCGATCAAGAACATCAAGCATTTTTGTGCTATTGAGAGCTTCTAGATTTCCATCCCGTTGCATTTGATCGAATAGTGTTGGACCACCGCCCCAGAGAATATCTACTCCACCAGCATCAATCACAGGATCCCAAAAACTACCATCCTGAGTTCGCCATACAATATCACCAATATTGTATTCTTGAGCAATGGGAGATGCCAGAAAAGCATCTTCATAAGCAGTCATAATTGCAACATCATGCCTTGTCAAAATGGTAATGGATTCAGTTGGTCCAGTATTTCCAAATGGATTGAGTACTATTACTACACCAGCAACTCCAACCATACCGATTACAACAACAGCAATGATGATATTTGTCATATTTCTTCCGGTTTCAAATTCACCCGCGGCCATCAGATTCACCTATTAGAAAAGAGAAACCTGTAATTGCACATAGGAGATTTTTTCTAGGTGCCTTTTCAAATCTCTCAGTAAATTTCCTCTAACACTCGACAAATCATGTTGTGATATTAAAGGTTTGTTACCAAAATGAGTGATAAGGAATAAGCATTAGCATAAGCAATCGACAGCATGTATAACCAAACATCTAATGTATCACAATGTATTTTCTTCTGTTGGATTATTAATTATCTAGCTATCCATTGAATGAATGCGCATTTTATCAACGAGCCTAAAAGGCTATATACCCGACATAACGGAAATGTATTATCTTCTGAATTGCATTTTTGCAATTGATTGAAGGAGGACTTATTCACGTTGAATAGAAATCTACAAATGCGAAAGGTAGCAGCGCTGTTGATTGTTGCAACCCTCTTCGCTCCTTATTTCATCAGCGTCGGAGTTGTTCCAACTAGAGTTTCGGCTGCACCGGACCCAATCACACCGACTATTGTCTTCGATGTGGGTCATGGTCAGTATTCCGAATATGTATTCTCAGAAGAGGATGCTTGGTTGGCAAACAATCTGACAGCTATGGGCTTTAATGTAATATGGGCCTGGGGTGGTCTTAATGATACCATTCTAGAAGATGCTACAGGTCTTGTAATAGGTGCTATCTACGGATCCACAGCTGGATTCGCAGCAGCAGAAATCACAGCAGTTGACGATTGGTTCAATGCAGGTGACAAATTCCTCTGGGTCGGATCAGACTCTGACTACGGTGGAGCTGCCTACATCAACGCAAACATGTCACTCATCCTTGATGCAGTTGGCTCACATGTCTACCCTGAACAGATCTCAATCAGCGATGCGTACTCCAACTGTAACGCCTCATACAGAGCCGTTGCAAATGGTACAAGCGATGATCCTTATGTTGCTGACATTGTTGATGGTGTAACCCAGGTTCTCATGCATGGTCCAACATCACTCTACGGAAGCACCACTGGTGCTGCTGGAGCAGGTGTTGTAGCACTTGAGAACACAACAATCGAAAACGTCTATCCACTCATGACCTATGGAGCTTCAGCAACCATTGGAGACTCTGACCTAGTTCCACCATTGGCTAACAATGATGGTGACTTTGGCGAGTTTGTTGCCACATCTCTAGAAGTTATGGCAGGTGATGACGCATCTGGTGTCATTGTTGTGTCTGGAGCTTCACCTTATGGTGACTACCAACCAATGTCAACTGATGAGTACTACACTGTACCCCTAGAAGGTATGGAATTCGTTGTACAGGCTATTGCATTCGGTATGGAGAAGGCAGCAGGTTCACTGATTGTCTTCGACGTTAGCCATGGTCAGTACTCAGAATATGTATTCTCAGAAGAAGATGCTTGGTTAGCTAACAATCTTACAGATCTTGGATATCAAGTCATTTGGGCTTGGGGTGGTCTTAATGACACAGTTCTTGCTCGTGCAAGAGGTCTTGTCATAGGTGCTATCTACGGATCCACAGCTGGATTCGCAGCAGCAGAGATCACAGCAGTTGACGATTGGTTTGCTGAAGGAAACAAATTCCTCTGGGTCGGATCAGACTCTGACTACGGTGGAGCTGCCTACATCAACGCAAATGCGTCACTCATCCTTGATGCAGTTGGCTCACATGTCTACCCTGAACAGATCTCAATCAGCGATGCGTACTCCAACTGTAACGCCTCATACAGAGCCGTTGCAAATGGTACAAGCGATGATGCATTCGTTGCTGACATTGTTGATGGTGTAGACCAGGTTCTCATGCATGGTCCAACATCACTCTACGGTAGCACTACTGGTGCTTCTGGAGCAGGTGTTGTGGCTCTCGAGAACACAACAATCGAAAACGTCTATCCACTCATGTACTATGGAGGATCTGCAACTATTGGAGACTCTGACCTAGTTCCACCATTGGCTAACAATGATGGTGACTTTGGCGAGTTTGTTGCAATAACCCTAGAAATCAATGCAGGCGATGACGCATCTGGTGTCATTATTGTGTCTGGAGCTTCACCTTATGGTGACTATCAGCCAATATCAACCGATGAGTACTACACTGTACCCTTAGAGGGTATGGAATTCGTCGTACAAGCTATTGATTTCGGTATTGACTACGCAATGAGTCCATACCCACCAACTCCCACTCCATTCGTAATTGACCCAATGCTTTTGATTGCAATCGCAGGTGTCATTGTTGTGGTAATTATTGTTGTAATAGTAATGAAGAGAAAGTAGAGTAATCTACTTAGAGAGGTAGATTACTCTACCTCCCACTTCTTTTTTTTAATCAATCATTATTTTAGTTTCATATTGAAACCCCGAGGACAGATTTATTACCGAGAATTAATCCCACTGAGTGACCACTCTACTTGGTGAGATTATGAGAGACAGTCTGAAATTTTCCGTTGTAATCGTAACATTGATTATTCTAGCATCACCGATGATGTTAGCTAATGGACCACTGACAACCACCTCTGAAACAACTCCGCAAGAAGTTAACATCCTTAGTCAAGCTGGATATACTATCCTTTTCGATGAAGCTCATACCAGCCTAGGAAGTGCATCAATGACCCTAGGAAATTCGTCAATGCTAGGGTGGATGCTAGAGGAACATGGATACACTTGTGAAATGAATTTCGACCAGACGCTTGATTCGGGTATTTTGAGTGGTATGGATGCGCTTATCCTAATGTTTCCCATGGTTGCATTAACTACTGCAGAAGTCACGGCAGTTCACAATTTTGTAACAGCTGGAGGAGACCTTCTTCTGATTGGAACTGATAATTCGGATACTTGGTCCTTTTCACCAACTCACCTCAACGCAGTTTCACAAACTTACGGAATTACCTTCAATATGGATGATTGGTTAGAAACCACAACAGATCTGATATCACATCATCTTACTCAGGATGTAAGTTCTATTCATTCTAACTTAGATTACAAATTAAAAGGTTGCACCTTGGATGTTGTAAGTCCTGCAATAACTGTGGTTGAATTTCAGGATAATCCTGTTGTAGCGGTTTCCGGAGCAGGAAGTGGTAAGGTGGCAGCAGTGGGCGCCTCAGCACCATTCCACCAGTATAGAAAAGCTCTTAGCTGGCAGACTGAGAATGATGACCTATGGCAGTTTTCGTTGAATATCTTTGATTGGTTCGCAGGTGTTACTCCACGAAAAGTGGATGTTCCAGATACAGCAATCATCACTATTGGTCCAGGACCTGCGTTATCACCAGCTGAACTGGCAAACTATGGTTCATACACTGGAATTATCCATGAGCATACTACACACAGTGATGGTGCAGGAAGTCCAACGGAAATGCTTTGGTCAGGATATACAAGAGGTCTGGATTACATGTTGATGACCGACCACTCCTATGAAGGACCAAGTGGTTCGGGGCTTGGTGGGATTAGTGGCGCATTATCCATACGGAATATTGCAGAAGCTAACGGATTAAACATAGAGATATTCGCTGGAGCAGAGCTATCTCACGGACAGCATTCCATGGCTTTTCCGTTGACTTCGAATGTTTATGCAGAAACACAAACTGAGATGGTCGAGGGAGCTCATGCACAAGGAGCTATGATTACACTATGTCATCCTACTATTGGTTCCCAGTATATGGATGCTTATTCAAAATGGGATGTTTTTGGGTATGACGCGATTGAGGTCGATTGTAATGGGTACTACCACGGATTATTAGACGAGGGTTATACACGACCGTTCTATGGAGCGAGTGATGGTCATAGCATAGAATATGTTGGAGGTGTTGTCAATATTGCATTTGTCGAAACTCCAACAGGTCCTGATGGTAGACTCGCAGATGTAGATTTGATGGATGCCATCTTGAATAGACGAATAGTCATTGTTGACAATTCTAACGGCTTCATTTATGGTCAAAAAGTGTGGGTTGATAGATACCTAGAACTTATGGAGGATGCTGAAACTGAGGTGGACAATGCAAGAGATGCAATAGATATTGTTTCAACTTCCGGCAATCAAGTCATTCTTGCAGAATTGTATTTGAGAGATGCAGAATCTGCAGTGCGCTATTCAAGTCCAACAAGAGCAATCGATGCAGCACTTGATGCACAAACAACTGAAGCGCTCGGAGTTACTCTAGAGATCGTCAGTCCAAACCCACGTATACTTGACCCATTAGAGAACTATACTCTGTCACTAAATATCACGAACAACCTAGGTCAAGGACTGGAGTTCAATACCACAATCTTCAGGATGTTAAAAGTCACCGTAGACACAATCAATGAGATTGCCATTATACCTTCAATGTCTTCAGTTCTTTTGAACAAAAGTCAACAATGTGGCGACCAAGGATATGTTCTGACAGCTTTCAATCTTCACAGTTTTAACACCACTTCATCTCTTTCACCATTACTCTTCGGAGCAGGACAATTGATTTTTGGTGAGAATTTTAGTGCAGAGTATGCGGTAGGTTACACAGGAACAAACGCGACTGCGATATTTCCAATTAATAGAGGAGACGTCCGATTCTTTACCTCTGGAACATTGTTCTATAATGTAGGAGATGGGTGGCAGAATACATCGATTGTTTTCAGAAGTGTCACAATCGAAGCAACAATAGGACCCTTCCTGAAGGGCACGACCATAAATTGGTATGGGGTTGCACAAGATGTGTTTGGTGGTGAGTTTACTATACTTGGATGGCCCGTCACGATTACGACAGATCCACTTGAACCAACGACAACCACTAACTCTACTACTACTACTACTGGAACAGGAGCATTTCCAATTGACCCAATGCTCTTGGTTGCAATTGGAGGAGGAGTAGCTGTGGTTGTGGTGGTTGTGGTGATTGTTATGAAGAAAAAAGGTGTCTAGAAGTAAGATAGAGTAAGAAGTAAGTATGGTGGGTTCTTCCAACCGAAGCAACTCATCGTACCTCTACTCTCAATCGTGTAACTTAAAACATCCAGCTAGAAATAGTAGGATTATGAAGAAATCAAGTGCAGTTCTAATAATACTGATTCTTCCTCTGCTTACAACTATAGCGTTCCTACCTATACCGCATGTTGATGCGTGGGGTCATGCAACGCATTATTTCATTATTAATGAAGCAGTAGACAATATCAGTAATGATTCTTGGGCAGATGCATTCGAATACTACACTGAGGAACTCTTGAGCGGTTCAGTTGCACCGGATGTACTCTGGCAGGATTGGGACAATCATCTTTACTATCCAGGTGATACGACAGGAAATGCACCAGCTTCTGCAGCAAAATGGTATGATTTTGCAAGAGCGAATTTTTCAGTGGCAAATTGGGAAGATGGATTCTATGCAGCTGGAGTGATGGCACACTACTATGCAGATCCTTGTGTACCAGTCCATACTGACGTTTTGTGGGATGGTCATTCAGCGTATGAGTCTGACGTTAGTGCAAATCTTGGTGATTTGACCTTATCGATACCATCAGAAACAATGGTAAGCAATGTAAGTCAACTAGTTGTTGACAATGCTACATACGCAAATCAATACTACGATATGATTGTAGACGCTTATCCTACTGTAAGTGATGAAGCCATCGCAACAAACTCCACAATAAAGACACTAACAGAAAACTGTCTGTCCATGGCTATTGACGGTTTACTTTCATTGTTCTACAATCTAACCATAGGCTTGGATGCACCAGATGTTACAATCACATTCGAACATGTTGCAATGATTGACTTTGCTCATGATAACGACTACTACGCAAGTGGTGGCCTCACAGCAATAAATCAGACTCTAGCCATCGCAGGGTATGATTTGATTGAACAAACTTCTGCAATTACAACAGGTAGTTTAGCTACTGTTGATCTTCTTGTAATGACCTGTGCCAAAGAAGCATACACTGTTGATGAACTGTCAGCCATAGGAACATGGTTCCAGAGTGGCGATAAATCAATCCTAATAACCGGGAGAGGAGACCATCCAAGTAGTGATACAGATCTATTATATCCAAATTCAGTTTTGACAGAAATTAGTTCCAATATTAGATTGAATGACGATAATGTCTACATGGAAGGTACGTTCAATGCATGGTACAACGATATTTTCACGATTCCAGATCCAGCAGATACCCTCAATATGACTTTTGATGTTGCTAGTGTATCATTCTTCTCTCCAAGCAGTCTGTACTTTTTAGTGGATGATCCAATCTTACCCGTTATCTATGCTGATGTAAGTGCGTATCAAACAAATCAGGATCCAGAGACTCCAGATCCAACCGTCATCTATGATGACGTTATAGATGGTGAGTATGGTACTCAGATTCCATTAGCAGCTATCGAAGAGATTGGTACTGGAAGACTCTTCGTGGCGGGTACAACATTCTTCAGTGATTTTGACCATGGAGATCCAGTCTTTGATAATATTCAACTCTTGAAAAACTTCCTTGATTGGGCTACTGGAAGTAGATCTGAAAATACCATTCCAGATATTGATGAGGTCGGTCCAAGAATTAGTGGTATTGAATGGGATCCAACATCACCTGCAGACGGTGCATCTGTAAATGTTTCAGTAACTGTCACAGACCCAAGTGGAGTGGCATCGGTCCTCCTCAAATACCACAATGGAGCAACTAATGTAATCACAACTATGACAAACAATGGTGGAGATGTATATTCGGCATTGATTTCAGATGTGACAAGTGGTTCGGTAAATATAACTATCGAAGCTAATGATACTGATGCAAATAGTGCAATCAGAGCATCATATACGATTACATGGGAATCTTCAACGACAATTCCTACTGAAACTCTGATTCTCATCGGAGCAGCTGCTGGAGTTATTGTTCTAGTTGCAGTTATTGTAGTCATCGGCAAACGCCGCGGAGCCTAGTACAAAGGAGATTCTAAAATCTAAGAGGTTGCGGTACTCTCTCAGAGTGCTGCATACCTCAAGTTCTTTTTCTATAATATGGGTGAGAAAAATAGTATATACCTTCGATTTCCTGTCGGACTGATACCAAAAATCGGATAGGGGGTTCATCCGCAAATCTTCATATGTTTTCAAAAGTATATTATCAATTGATTCATGAGACTCCGGTGGGGTAAGGATGTCTATAGGGATGCGATCAGAAGATATAGAGAGAGAGATTGAGATAGCCGTAGTTCGCACGTTCGGCTGGTCAGTCATCGAGTTTGAGGCGGTTCTATTTCAGAAATTTCTAGTTATGTCTGCCGCTAGTTCACTTATGACCGAAAACATGTTCAGAAAGCACTTGCGGAACATGGAAGCAAAGGGTTACATCTCTCCAGTTGATTTTCAAGGAAAACGTGCTTGGAAACGGTTGGTGATTGAATCAGATATTGATGAAGAAACTCTCACACCGGAAGAAGTCAGGGCATTTATCGAAAAAGCAAAAGCAAGTGAGAAACAGAAGCTCAAGAAACCTAAGAGCGAAAAAGTAGTAAGCGAGTCCAAAGCACTTGCAGAAGATATCCTTCAGTATCTACAGATGGGAATGCCATCACGAATCAAAATTAAACGTCGTATTGGTGAACCTACACTCATTGATCATGTCGAAGCAATGCATCATGCCTTAGCAGATTCCAAAGAGGATTTCTTGAAATATGTTCGAAAGAATTTACCCCGAGTCTATGAGGATATTGAGAAGTTACTCAATTCTAGCGGAGAAGAGGTTCTACTTCGTAGTCTTCGTGTTATCGAATCAGGGCAGAGAACCTATCCACCTCAATAGTCACGCTTCACTAGAAAGTTGGAGAGATCCAACATGTATTGTTTGTATTGATCTACAAGTGGAGGTTCAGTCTTGTCAAGAGCTCCTTGACCTTCAGCAAGGAGGTCAGTCATCATTTTACGAGCATATTCCAAAGCGCCAGACTCACGAAATACATCTCTGACTTTTTCTACTTCATCGGGTGTTAGATTGTCGTTTCCAAGATGCTTTTCCAAAATCTCCTTCTGTTCGGGAGTACCTAGATGGAGTGCTCCAAGAAGCAGCATTGTCTTCTTTCCTTCCTTGATATCACCATCTGTAGATTTTCCAGTGACCTTCACATCACCAAATGAGCCAAGGATATCGTCTTGAATCTGAAATGCTTGACCAATCTTTATTCCATATTCACTGAGTGCATTCATTTGAGATTCTGATGCTCTTCCAATTGAGCCACCCATCAATAGTGATTTCTCAAGAAGTGCAGCGGTCTTCAATTGAATCATCTTCAGGTACATTTCTGGTGTCACATTGTCATCATTGATCATATTCATTTCTAGAAAGACACCCTCAATGATTTCTTCAAATCCCCGATGGTAATAATCTAGACACTGCATGCCGACATCTGGATCAAGATTAGCAGTAGTGATTGCCAGGCCACCAAGATTGATGAGTGTGTCACCACCAAGAATTGCACAAGTCATACCAAAATGGATTGCTTTCTCATTATCATCCGATACGGTGGTTTTGTACAGTTTTTGATAGCGTGTGTGAAAGGTTGGACCACCACGTCGAGTGGCATCATGATCAATCAGGTCATCATGAATTAGAGATGCATTATGGAGTATTTCCATTGAGCAGGCGACTTGGTACAGACTCTCATGGTCAATATCACCGCCAACTACCTTACAACCAATAATAACAGCAATGGGCCTAAATCGTTTTCCGCCACGCATCAGGTATTCTTTGAGATTGCTATAGTATTCCTCATGTAGTGGGTATAGTTTCTTTCCTCGTTCTATTTTGGTATCAAGAAACTTCCCTAAGGCTTTGTTAACTGATGCGATTTCTCTCTTCAAGACCTCACTGAATGACATGTGAAATACTCTCCAGCAACAACTAAGCCCCACAAGCTTTGGTGCTCCTTTTTAGCGTTTCTGAATTTGTCGATGAAAAGTTCAGGGATTAACGATGTAATAGGCAGATGATGTCATAGAGAAAAATCACATTGCTCAATAGAATAATTTTCCTTTGAACACGACAACGCCAGTTCCACTTACCTTAACTTGCTCAATATTCTCTTGGTCTCCACGAACCTCAACGAATATTCTTCCGGGTCGTTCAACATAGTGTCCCTGCTCTACTATGATACTTGTCACAGGATGTGAGGGCTCCATGAACCCATACCTTATGATGTAGCTACCAAGACTCCCAGCAGCAGAACCAGATACTGGATCTTCATACACTCCCAGGGCAGGTGCAAAATGTCTAACTTGAGCATCGGAAGTGGGGTCTCTTGTATCCCTAGTGAAAACGCTTAATGAAACATAATCCGAGTCTTTCTGAAGTTCCTTCAATCGGTCCCAGTTTGGTTTGATACTGTCTAGAGACCGCATTGTTGATACAGGAATCATGAGATGCGGAGTTCCTGTGCTGATAGTTTGAATTGGGTTCGGAGAATGAAAATCAGCAAGTGACAGACCTAGTGCTTCCAAGTAATCTTTCGGGTCATAGGTTTCAAGAAACTTGGGTTGTTGATGCATGATCTGTATCTCATGTCGACCTGTTGATTCATTCTTCACAATCTCAATGTTCAGAACACCAGAGTTTGTTTCGATACTCACCATAGTCACATCGCCAATGACGTCGATCATACCTTCTCTAAGGAGAGCATGAAAGGCTGCAATTGTCGGATGACCAGAAAAATCAATCTCCCGCTTGGGTGTAAGATATCTGAACTTGAAGGTAGCAACTTCGGAACTTGATACAAACACTGTTTCTCTAGTGTTCATTTCCCGAGCGATTTTGTGGAACATTTCATCCTCTAGACGATCAGCCCCGAGAACCACAGAAGCCGGATTTCCACTAAAGGCAGTATCTGTGAATACGTCAACATGAAAGATATCTAATTCACCGCTGTGTGTCATTTAGCATCAACTATGACTCAGTTCCAATGTATGTTAATTAAGCATTGCATATGGTTTGCAATATGTCAGTCCCAAAGTGATATAGGAATAGAGTGTAATTAGAAGAATATGACCATCAACATTGTCCCTTTCTTTTCAATTGTATCTCCAGAAGGTCTTGAAGAAGAAGTTCTGAAAGATATTGAGCAAGCTGGAGTTAGAATTAATAAAAGTGTGAAGGATATTCCAACTGGAGAACCAGTCTATCTCTTCATTGGAACCGGAGGAACTGAGAATGATGCAGCTACATTTCTCAAAATGTCGAAACTAGAACCTCCAATCATCATTCTTAGTTATGATGAACGAAACTCACTTCCCGCGGCAATGGAGATACGAGCATACTTGGAGAAGAAAGGTATTGAAGCCAGGATAGTTCACAAACCAATAGAACAACTTCACTCACTTCTTGGTAGATGGTCAAAGTATTCAGAAATTGCACAACAACTGAAAGGTAGTAAATTAGGAGTAATTGGCGAACCCTCATCATGGCTCATTGCATCAGGAGTTGACCCAGAATTGGTCAAACGGAAGTGGGGTTTGGATATCAGTAGTATTCCAATAAAAGCCCTGACAGAAAAATTACCTGAAGAAACAAGCCCAGAATTCACAAAGCATGTAAGTGAGTTTCAATCGTGTGCAGATAGCCAAGCAGTCGGTGATGAGGAAATTGCAAAAGCCGGAATCGTGGCTGAGAGGATTGCAAAAATCTCAGAAGAGAACAATCTCGATGCTGTTTCTGTGCAATGCTTTACACTCCTGATGGAAACTAGCATCTCTGGATGTTACTCGTTGTCGTATCTCAACAACAAAGAAGATTTCGTAGCAGGATGTGAAGGAGATATTCCAGCAACCTTCACCTTGATGCTTTCCAAATTACTTACAGGAACTCCATCCTTTATGGCCAATGTCGCAAGTGTTGATCAGGAACTCAATTCTGCAGTATTTGCACATTGTACGATACCTACGAGCATAACTGAGAAGTATGAGATAACAAATCATTTCGAAACGGGAATGAGTGTTGGTGTTCGTGGCAAGTTACCATTGACAGAGGTAACGATAGTCAAAGTCTTTGGAGAAGATCTTAGTGATTATTGGGTTTCTGGGGGTACAATCATCGATAATCTCGTGAACGATAAAGGTTGTAGGACGCAGATTCGAGTTGCTATGGATGAACCTGTTGATTATTTTCTGGAGGAGTCACTTGCGAATCACCACATTATAGTTCTAGGTGATTTGCAGCATGAGTTTGAAGGATTCTTTGAGTATATCAAGCATAATTGGAAATAATTCACTAGGCATCTTAAATAGAAAGCATTCTCTTCTCAATCTGCGCAGTTGATGAGGTGGTTCTTTTGGTTGAGAAAATGGATGCATCTGAATGGCTGAATCTAGGTATTGACCTGCTACAGAATGCCAAGTATGAAGAAGCAGAAGAAGCCTTTGAGAAAGCCAAGGAATTCTTGGAGCGAGGAGATTAGTCAAATGACAGAATCTGGAATTCGTGATAGCTTACGAGCCAACCTGTTGGAGTTTACTCGAGAAGCATTCAAGATGCTTCCACAGATGGACAATCCTTCAATATTGGATATTGGTTGTGGAACGGGGATACAATCAATTGAGCTTGCTAAGTTGTGCAATGGACGTATCACGGCTATTGACATCGATATTCCAGCACTCGTTCTATTGCAGAGGAACATAAAAGAACGTGGACTCTCACATAGATTTTCAATAAAGCAAGTATCAATGCTTGATCTTCAACACCTTGGAGAAACCTTCGATATCATTTGGGCAGAGGGGTCTATCTATGCGGTTGGTTTTGAGAGAGGAATTCGGGATTGGAAACAGCTTCTCAGAAAAGATGGCTATCTTGTGGTACATGATGAGGTTGATGCAATACCGACTAAATTGCAGATTATTAAAAAATACGGGTACAAGGTAATTGGCCAGATTGAAGTATCTCATGAAGAATGGGAGAATAGATACTACAAACCACTCTTGAATGACTTGAGTACAAAGAAAATTTCTGATTCAGAATTTACCAAAATCCGAAAAGAAATTGATACCTTCAAGAGAACCAAAATGGGGTCAATATTCTTCATATTACAAAACAGGTCAGGTTGAAATCCGAAACAAGGATCTACATTTTCTGCAACGTACATGCCCACTTCTTGTGATATGCTCCTTTCGATAGGAAACCTTCTCACCACAATGAGGACATTCCGTGGAATATAGAACTGAATCAACATACCATAAGTGAGCAAAGTCACTGTACCGCCCCATCACCAAACCCTCATCCAAATTATTCTCTTCGCGAAAGATAAATGTTCTCTAAAGAAGAAGGTGGTGAGAAATGGGTCAATCTGGGATATGTAACCGATACTGCCCTATAGAATCCCACCCCAGAAGGTGACTATATACATAGCCTCCCCTGGAAAATACACAAGTATGGCATATGGTACTCGAACAACAGTCTTGGGTATATCACTTACCGGAGTCATTACTCCAATGTAGTCATATTCTTGGTCAGGGCCACCCAGATTCTCGGTAACTGCAGAGATCGCATAACTATCAGTCAGCCATGGAGACCATGCAAAGATAGCTATGACCGCGATAAACGCAATGAGCATACCTTGGCGTCGAGATATCATTTATAGAATCACTTCCTTTCAACAGGGAGTATGACATCTTCTTCGTTTATGTATTTTGAAAAGGAATGAAAGGAAAAGGTGGCGAGAGTGCGGGAAATCGTGGTAGGAGGGGGGAGTTTCGTAATTGAGGGCATGTAACGAAAAACTAGCCCACACACTCGCCTATGCTATATGGAAAGGTTTGTTGCCCACAAACCCTCCAACAATTGTATATCATTGTCCTAACTTATTAAACTTATGCTCGGTTCAATGTTAATTAATCACTTTAAGAATAATTTAACATTTTGGTGAATTGTACGAAATCTACTTGAAGAAGATGGAACAATTCATTAGAATACTCATAGAACGCGGTTTGAGATAAAGGGGGTATGCACATAAACAATGACCAAATTAACGTTGTTAATTTGCATGATATCATAATTAAAGCAAGCTTTACTCGTTTTACTTTTGTATCAAATGTGTTTTTAGTAGAATAATTGAAAAAGAAAGAGATTGTGTGCCCATGAAAGGCACACATTTGTAGATTTGATTTACAAATCTTCAGAGGTGAATGGTTTGCTAATGCTATCCTCTTCGACCTTGCTGGGTTTGTGACCTTTACGCCACTCTTCCACAGGCTTCGAGAACTTATCTTCAACTCTGGACCTGTGGATTGTATTCATTGTGCAGAATGGAATAATCCTACCATCAGGTACTGCGTAGTTGATGTCACAATGCTGAATTCGCTCGAGATCAAAGTTGTATGGGTCTTGGAAGTGCATCATACCCAACATAATGATACGTCTCATGAACTTAGCAAGCGAGTCATAGTCACCACGGTTGAGGAAAGCATTGAGAAGGTCCTTGAGAATACCCTTCTTCTTAATATGACGAGCTCCTGCAGCTAGTTTGGCCTTCGCCCTCTTACTAGCTCCTTTCTTCTCTTCAGCAAAGAGATTAGCGATACTCTCAAGCAAAACTAAGAACTTGTCAACATCAATCACGTCTGTGATAGGTGCATAGTCACCATCCTCATCAAAGAAGAGGAAAGTAGCCATTCCACAAGCAAAGTGACAGCTCAACTCAAGTTGAGGACCACCCTTCATGAGACCGAGGGCACGACCAACAGGCATCATAGAGGGTACTGGGTACCAAGCATCTGCTGGAACCTTGCCATCAGTTTGTTCCTCAATCAAGTGGATTGCATCAGGGATTGTGATACGCATCTCTTTACGGGCTGCGTGATCAATACGACCGGTTATACTAACAGGTTGGAAGTTTACACTTCGGACAACATCTCTGTTTTCAATAGCAAATTTAATGATATCGCCAAGCTGATCCTCATTTACACCTCTAACAACAGTAGGTACGAGAACCAGTGATTCCATACCAACTTCACGAGCATGTTGTATTGCTTGTTTCTTTAATGGTAACAAGTCTGTACCTCGAGCGTCGAGATAGGGCTTTGGAGTAACACCATCAAACTGCATGTAAATGGTAGATAGACCAGAATCGCGAAGCTCTTGCAAGTATTTCTTGCTCTTTCCAATCCTAATCGCATTACTGGCAATCTGAACATGTCTGAAACCAAGTTCCTTAGCCCATTTGATATACTGAGGTAAGTGCTTGCTAACAGTTGGCTCACCCCCAGCAAATTGTAGAGCAGGGGCAGGAATTGGAAGATTTCTTCGGAGGTTCCTCATCATTTCAAGGACTTCTTCTGGGTCAGGTTCGTATACGGTGCCACCTTCAGCAGCTACTGCGAAGCAGATAGGGCATCGTAGATTGCATCTATTTGTAACATCAAGTAGGGCAAGTGCGGTATGTGATTTGTGCTCGGGGCATTGACCGCAGTCTTCAGGACATCCCTTCACTGATTCAGTTCGGGGATTATCAAGACCAACGGATTTGTACCACCATTTTTGTGCTCTCTTGAACATTTCAGCGTCGCCCCAGTAAATATCAATAAACTCCCCATGTGTTTCACAGGTCTTCTTGTACATGACCTTGCCATCATCTTCGTATAGAGTTGCATCAATGACATGAACTTCGTCATTGGTCAAGAAACACTCAGGGCAAATTGACTGAGTGACATAGGGAAGTTCCTTTACTGGATACTTCTCCACATGATACCTAGAGAGATCACCGCCATCCTCGTGGGTGATTTCTTTCTCTGGTATTGGTTTGATTTCGTCTGTAGCCATAATATTTAGCTCCATAATAGAATATTACCACCACTGAACAGGGTGGTATTCAACGAGGGAAACGGATAAAATTAGGATATAAGTGATTCCCGATGTTTCAGAGTATGAAAAGTGAGCTATACAATCCACTCATCTTGGTCCAATGTTAGAACATACCCCTTGGTGAAACCACCACGAGCGAGAAGTTTAGAGTGACGTTGAATCTCAATCAAAGCAGGATCAGCCTTTCTTAGTTTCAGAAGTTCATCAATTGCTTCTTGGATGTCAACGAGTTCTTCGGTATCACCGGATACCAGAAACTCCTTTGCCTCTTCGACAATTTTCTGCCGGAGAAGGACGTCAAGTTCATCAGCTTTCGCAATTCGAATTTTAGGAGATTCACCTGTTTCACGAATAATATCTGGTATCTTGTCTCGTACTAGTTTTTCTCCCATTGCAAACACCTTTCGATGATATCATCTGAGGGATAGAGCAGCTTCTACTTGGAATTTGGCCTTTTCAAGAAATGCGTCAATAGCAGCTTGAATGTTTCCAGGGATCACAGTAGTCCATGGTGCATCGGCATCTCGAGGAACAGATTCGGTCATCGCATCAAATGGAAGGAACTTGGGTGTAAGTGATTCATCAAAGGAAACTGTGCCAAGCCACTGGCCATCTTGAATTAGTTCGTATGTTGGAAGAAACTTCTTCATAGAATCAGGGACAATTGCATTCCAGAAGATCGAAACTCCATTCCATTGTGCTTGCTCACCCAAACCTATGTTGTAGGAATCAAGTTTCGCTTTTGCAGTTTCAAGATCATAGAGAATTCCGATTCTGCAATTCAAGCATTGGTTGAATTCCAAACCATCACCATTTGGCTTCACGTAAGAGATTCCATTCTTCTCGATATTATCATCATTGCAATGGACACACAGGTTCATTCCCCAACGAACTTCTTGATGTTCATTGAAAGGACCATCTACAAACCGTTTCACTGCACCATCAAATGCAGATTTCACAGCTTCTGGACCCTCAGTATCCATCTTTGCACGTAGTGCTTTCCACACTTCTAGCAGATCTTGCCAAAGGACTTGGACCACCATATCTGCCAATTTGTCCATTGTTCTTTCTTCAAGAGAACTCATACACATTTTCCCCGGTGAGATGTCTAGGCTAGTCCATGGCGCATGCAACAATTAAACCTTAGTCGGACCTATTCAATGGTCAATTAGGTCTAGCCTAAGCTTTTTAACTAAGGCCAATGAGAAGGACCTGAGACCCTACAAGGTGAGATGGATGGATTGCCAAATTAGATAGCAAGGTTGGTCAATTATCTAGCCATGACCAGTCATGGTGCTCATTTGGTTGTAAGGGTCGACTATCATTTTCTGATTATCAATCACTAAAACACAGTGAGAGGTTACTAAAATGAGCCAGTTACCAAAACGATACGATCCACTGGTTGTGGAGAAAGAAGTCCTTGATTTCTGGAATAAAGAGAAGGTCTATGATAAGACTCTCGAGCTAAGAAGTTCTGGACCGAAATGGAATTTTCTAGAAGGTCCACCAACGACTAACGGATTCATGCATGTTGGCCATGCACGTGGTCGAGCTATGAAGGATACACAAATCAGGTACATGACCATGCGTGGTTATGATGTATGGAGGCGTGGTGGTTGGGACATGCAGGGATTACCAGTCGAACTTGAAGTAGAGAAGAAAGAAGGTATCGTAGAGAAAGGGCTTATTGGATCAGATGTTGGTATGGATGTCTTTGTTCAGAAGTGTAAGGATCTGGTAGATTTCTATCTCGAACGATGGGTAGATGACTCAATAAGACTCGGTCTCTGGCTAGATTATCCCAAAGCATACCAGACACGAAAGGACGACTACATTGAGCATGTCTGGCATTTCTTGAAGTTAGCAAATGAGAAAGGACTGCTAGGCAGAGGATATCGTGTCAATCCAACATGTCCGAGATGTGTAACTGCACTATCAGGCCATGAGGTTTCCCAAGGTTATGCAACCAAAGTTGATCCATCAGTATACGTGAAATTCCAACTGGTTGACAAGGAAAACGAGTACTTGGTCATATGGACAACGACTCCCTTTACACTGATATCAAATGAAATGGTTTCAGTACATCACAAGTACAAGTATGTCAAATTGGATGTTGGTGGAGAATTCTGGTGGGTTGTTGAAGATCTAGTTGAAACAGTCATGGAGAAAGCTAAGGTTGAATCTTACAGCAAAGTAGAAACCCTCGTTGGTAAGAAGATGCTTGGTTGGAAATACCGACATCCATTCCATGATGAGGTTCCATTCCATCAAGAGCATGATGAGAAGTACATGCACGCAGTTGTCACTGGAAGACATGTGACTGTTGAAGATGGTACAGGATTGGTACACACAGCACCAGGTTTCGGACCTGATGACTTCGAAATGGGAAAGGAGTACAAAGTTCCCATATTTGCACCGGTTGATACTACAGGAAAGTTCACAGATGAAGTCCCAATGTTCAAAGGGAAAATGGTCTTCGATACTAATGCAGAAGTTCAGCGGATGCTCAAAGAGAAAGGCCTCTTGGTTCATGAGGAAATAGTGTCCCACGAGTACCCACACTGTTGGCGCTGCGATACTCCGCTCATATACCTAGCAGATAAGACTCAGTGGTTCCTTAAGATGAAGGGAGTGCGAGATACTCTTGTCAAGGCGAACAATGATGTTGATTGGACACCAGATTGGGCAGGAGCCGGACGATTTGGAGACTGGTTAGCAAATGCCGATGACTGGTGCATATCAAGATCAAGAGTTTGGGGTTCACCATTACCAGTCTGGGTCTGTGATGATTGTCAATCAGAAGTTGTCATAGGTTCAAGGAAGGAACTCAAAGAACGTGCAGTGAAGTTCCCAGATGATTTTGAAATGCATAGACCCTGGGTTGATGAGGTTGTTCTCAAATGCGAGAAATGTGAGGGCGAGATGCATCGAGAGCAATTCGTTACAGACTGTTGGCTTGACTCTGGCATGGCACACACCGCCAGTGTTGATTACATGAAAGATCCTAGTCTCTTCAATTCATTATTCCCTTATGATTTCATCACAGAGGCAGTCGACCAGTCGAGAGGTTGGTTCTATAGCCTATTGTACACATCTGTTGTGATGCATGGCAAAGCTCCTTTCAAAGACTGTGTGAGTCAGGAACATGTTCTTGATGAAGACGGAGGGAAGATGAGCAAGTCCCGTGGTAATGTGGTTTGGGCCAAGGATGCTTTTGAAACCATAGGTGCGGATCCATTCAGAATATTCATGCTCACTAAATCTGCTTCATGGTCAAGAATGAATCATAGTCAGAAAGAGATAGACCTCACCAGGAAGAAACTGGATGTTCTCTGGAATGTTGTCCTCTTCTCTGAAACCTACATGGAATTAGACAAATTCAAGTTCGATGAAAAGAGAATGATGAAATTCCTGCCTAAAGCCAATCTAGAAGATAAATGGCTACTCTCTCGTCTGCAGAGTGTAATGAAAGAGTACCATGAACAGATGGACAAGTATCTCTGGCATCAAGCAGGTCGTGTCTTGTTGGAGTTCATATCAGAGGATCTTAGCAGAGTCTATCTACCACTGGTGAAGAAGCGTGTCTGGTTAGACAGTGAAGATCCCAAGAAAGTGATGGCATATGATGTCATGTACTATACACTTCAGACTTTCATTAGAGCCCTTAATCCGTTCACTCCATTTCTGAGCGAGAAGATACACAAGGATTTTCTCGTGCGATTTGCAGAGGGATTACCTGAATCTGTCAACTTGACGGACATGCCGATGACAGTAGAGAAGCTCATGGATAATGAGATGGAAGCAACATTCTATGTTTTACAGGAACTTCGAACATCTTCAAGCCATGCAAGAAATAAGAGAGGCGTCAAGCTCCGACATCCTGTTGCGAAGGTTACTCTGATAGCCATAGATAAGGAAACTAGTAAGAGAGCAGATAGTCTGAAAGAACTTCTTCTTGACGATTTGAACACACGTGACTTTGAAAGTCTCCTTACAGATGTTATGGCAGAGTTCACCATGCTCACAGTGAAACCAAATTACAAAGCTCTCGGTCCACGATACAAAGACATGATGAAGGATCTAGTAGCGCAGCTTCAGAAAGAAGACGCTGTTGCGCTTCGTACAGCTCTCGAAGCAGGGAAAGCTACAATGCAGGTCAAAGGTAAGAAGATAGAACTTGTCGAAGGAGATGTTGAATTCGAAGAGAGTCTACCAGAGCATCTTAGCTATGCTGATAGTAAGATAGGAAAAGTGTACGTTGATGTCACTCGAACTAAGGAGTTAGAAGCTGAGGGTCTCGTTAGGGATGTAACTAGACGGGTCCAGGTTATGCGAAAGGAATTGGATCTCAAGGTCGAACAGTCCATAGACATAGTCCTGCATTTCTCGGATCATGAATCTGTAGAATTGGCAAAGATGTATGAAGATCATCTCAAGACCGAAACTAGAGCAGTAACTCTTGACCTTGTCGGCCCAGATAGAGAGCCAGGTTGGAAGAAGTACTCCTACATCAAAGAATGGGAGATAGATGATCTGAAGTTGAAGGTAGGGATGTCAGCCTTATAGAGTTAGATTGGGCTCTTATCCCTACTCAAGACTTCAAGCAATGTATGAAAGACCTCAGCGTTCTTGCTGATAGACGATAGTGAAACCCACTCATTTGCACCATGCAAGTTATCACCTTCAGGTCCAAAGTCGAAGAGGTCAGCTCCTTGACCTGCAAAGTATCGTGAGTCAGATCCTCCAAAGCCTTCTATGAGTTTAGTAGTAACCCCTTCTTTCTCAAGAGCCCATCTCATAGCTTTAATCAAACGAGAGTCTGGATTGGATTCAACGTACCCAACACCATTAACCACTTTGAGGGAAAATGGTTCTAGATGACCTCTAACAGCATCCTCTATTGATTTCTTTACAGACTCACCATCATTAGTCATTGCACGAATATCGAAGTATAGAGTCCATAGGTCTTCTTCTTTTGATAGAAGATTGGGGGAGATTATCTTTCCCTTGTCTGAGTGTTTCGTTGGAAATGCTGCTTGAGAGATTGCTAGTAACACCCTCATTGCATCTGTCAGATTCTCATCATATGCCAACTCAGATCCAGAAGATACGGGATGAATCACATCCATCTCAACCCATCCAGGAACAACATTAGATTTGACAAATCCACCTCGCACATCTACAACAACTGATTCAGGATTTTGATCTAGATATTTTGATGCAGTGAGCATAGCATGTCTGTCAACTCCAGGACGCATATAGGCGCTATGTCTAGAGTCAGTTCCAAAGACATCTGTTTCGAATCGGATAGTTTCAGCCGTACCCTTGACCTTTGATTGCTTCTCCTTTATTTTGAGGGTAGCAGGTAGTATGTTCCGTCTTCTGTGGATAATCTGCTGGTGAATTCCATCTGCTACAACAACATAGTTCGGGAAGAGACCCTGCTTAATCAGCCAATCTTTCAGCATCCTAGCCCCGTGACGCCCACCAATCTCCTCATCACCTGTAGCCGCAATCATGATGGTACATGGCAGGTCTGTTTCAGCAAGTTTCTCAGCAAGTAGCAATAAGGATGCAATGTTACCCTTATCGTCACAGGTTCCACGGCCGTAAGCAGTATCTCCCTCAACCTTGAGAAGAAGAGGGTCTGTTTTCCACCCCTCACCAAAGGGAACTATATCATAGTGAGCAATGAAGAGAATCTTAAAGGCACCTTGACCTCGTCTACCAAACGCAGTATAGTATCCATCTTCTTCCAATAGTTCAGTTCGGAATCCGTATTCACTCAGAATACTATTGATATACTCAGGACATTCCTTTCCAGGTTTATTTTCAGGTCCGTCATTTTGAGTATCAAAGGATACTAACTTTGCCAGAACATCAACTAAGTCAATTGTCATATTAGGTCGTACTTAAAAAAACATGGTGAGTCAAAAGTCTATCCAAATTTGAAGTGTAGAAGAAAAAGAGTAAGAGCAGGGGCGCTCCAAAGAGCAACCCCTGTTACTATTGTGAATCTATGTTCTCCTGTAGACCCATCGGTTCCATGAACTGAGGCTAGGCATTTCTTCTGCCATGCCCTTACGCTTTCTAATCTCAAGAATAAGATCTTCTTGGAGACTACTTGGCACACCTTCGAAACCACGGAACTGATATCCGAAGAAGCTACGGCCAGCAGTGGCACTACGGAACTCGTCAGCAATACCAATTGTTTCTGCAGTTGGGAGGGTTCCCTTCACAGCGACATTTTCCTCTTCACCCTCAATAGTCAGAATCTGACCACGGTGAGCCGTAAGGACCTTGATTACTTGACCCTGAGTGTCAATAGGGGTTTTGATGTCTGCATTAAGCACTGGCTCAAAGAGACCAGGCTTTCCAGTGAGAAAACTCATGTTCAATGCTGAGCTTACCATGGTGGTAACTTCATTGTACCCAGTGTGTGCAGGGTCGTTGTGAATTGTAGCATCAGTCAATGTGACCTTCACACCCATTACTGGTTCGTGAGCGATTGGACCTGAGTCAACAAACTCACGGAAAACAGTTTGGAGGTATGAGAAGATACGGTCGAATCTCTGAACACCACTCATAGCATCAACAAGTATGCATGACTCGTAGATATCCAAAATCTTCCGTGCAACCTTTGCATCCCAACCAGCTTCATCTCGAAGAATTGCTCCTCGGTCACGAGGCTGCTGTTCCATTGTGATCTTCTTCTTCTTGATCAACTCGACAGTCTTTGCATCAAGAGGTTCCAGAAACATTCGAACCCTGTTGTGACCGTTAGGTGACTTTGTGTGGAACTCATCGCCACGCTCTGTCATCTTCTCACGGTATACAATAATTGGTTCAGACACATGTATCTTGACCTGTTCATGGATTCGTTTGGTGAGAATTTCAATCTGTAAGGGGTCAATACCATCTAATCGGTATTCGCCAGATTCCTTATCATGAACAAATCGTGCAGTTGGGTCTGCCATAATCCACACTGATACTACATCACCAAGTCTGGCGACATCTTGTGGGTCAATGGGTTTGATACTTCTGCTGACTACTGGTTCACTCACGTACTCAATGGCCTCAAAACCAGCCAAATCAGAACCGGGTCCTACAAAGGACTCACCACTCGGACACATGAATCCGAACACTGAGAAGAGATTCCCAGCGGGTACTGCGTCCATGTCAAGAATATCGGTAATCTCCTGGACACCGAGTCTCTTCACCTTGGCATTCTGTCTCATGTTAACAAGTCTAATCTCTTGACCGTTCCTGATTGTACCAGAGAAGATTCGACCAATCAAAGTAGGTCTCTTGCTCTTTGGATCAACAAATATTTTTGTGACCATCCCGAGAAGAGGACCATTGGGGTCACAAGCGAGGAGAGCTTTTCCTTCGACACTCTCTAGGTCGCCCTTCCAGATTCGTGGAATCTTGTACCTCTGAGCCGTCTTTGGATCTGGAAGATGTTTAACAATCATCTCAAGGAGAGCCTCATCTAGAGGTAGGTTCTCTCTGAGCCACATCTCATCACCCTCATCGTACTTCTCAAAGACGACTGTGGGTTTGATGTCTCGCTTTTCAAGGGTTTTCATGGTGAAAGCCCAACCAGTTTTTGCACTTCCGATGGCAACACTTCCATCTTGGAAGCTGACTTGCCATGCTTTCTTGAACTCTTCAGGTGCGACTTTCTTGATCAATGTGTTGACCTTTGAAATAATGATGTCAATTCGTTCGTAGACTTTAGCAGGAGGTAGTTTCAACTCGTTAATTAAACGGTCTACCTTGTTGATGAACAATACAGGCTTGCAAGCTTCTGAGCCTACTGCAAGACGAATATTTGTCTCGGTTTGAGTCATCATGCCTTCTAGCGCATCAACGAGGATAACTGCACCATCGCTGGCACGCAGTGCACGAGAAACCTCACCTGTGAATGAGAGGTGTCCTGGTGTGTCAGATAGCTGAACGAGATATTCCTCACCATCAACTGTGAAGTTGAGCAGGACCACAGAAGTAAAGATAGTGATACCTCGTTCCTGTTCCTCGTCATCGCTGTCTGTCATCAATGCCTGTCCGGCAGCAGCGTCACTCATCAGACCAGCACGACGCATCAGATAATCTGTCGTCGTAGTTTTTCCATGGTCGATGTGAGCACTGATTGATATGATTCGCTTATGCTCGTAATCGTCTGAAAGAATGAGCCTCTTGATTGCTTCGGGCTCTTTGATCTTAACCATCAGGTTGTCTCCTAGTTACTAGTTTTTGTCCCCTCGCGATTGTGTAAGATAGCATCTCCCCAACTGTAATTATTTCACGAGAGAACTCGTCGGGGCACCGGAGGCCTTACCGGTGGCTTGAGCGACCTCGCGATTGGATGATTAAAAGTATTTCGTCGTGGGACTAATTCATGGTAGTAACTTCAATCATCATATCCCCATGTGAATACTAGAACTGCTATGGATGAAATGAAGAAAAGAAGGGGAGCTGGTAGAACGAACAAATAGCCAAAAGAATATTGAGAAATGAAAGAACCAGTTGATATTATGATTGGAAAGAGCGCAAGAATAAGGCAAAGTATCGACCATAATGCAATCCTGTTACTCTTTACGTTGCCAACAGAGTATTCACCTGTCAACCAAATACCTGCTCCACCAAAGATAAAAAAAATAGGCAGCTAACGCACTATTTCCAGCATTTACGAAAGGGTCTAGTGTTGCAATAGAATCCATGTATGAAAGAGCAGCAAATCCGAGTAGTATTGCTACCTGAATAAGCATAGCTCCGATAGTATTCTTGTGATCAGGAATATTTTCCTCTTCTCCCACAATCCAACCTCATTTGTTGGTTCATTCAGTTCGTAATAAAATTACTTACTTTGTTTTCCACCTATCATAGTGAATTAATTCTTCATCATATCTATCAGCTGATGGTTTCTCTTCAGCTGCATGACCGATTGTGACAAGTGCAAATGGGATAACTGATTCAGGTATACCAAAGGATTGTTGTATCTGTTTGATTCGTTCTTCAACGGGATAGATCTCCAACCACAATCCTCCATACCCTAACATGTGAGCAGCCAGTAACATATTGAGAGTTGCATTCGCACAATCCATTTGCCATCGATCCTCATACTTTTCACGATTCTTATCGAAACAGACCATGATTGCTACAGGAACATCAGGAAGCATCTGTTTAGAATATGCATAAGCTCCTATGAACTTGTCAAACATTTCCCTTTCTCTGATGACAATGAATTGCCAAGGCTGCTGGTTCCCTGCAGTGGGTGCACACATTCCAGCTTTCAGAATCTTAGTAACATCATCATCGGGAATTTCTTTCAGTGTGAATTTTCTAATACTTCGCCGAGTATAGATTGCTTCTAATCCGTTCATAATTTGACATTGCTCTGGGCATATATTAGGTAATGTAACAGCGCAAAAGGTTAGGGATGGGACTATTTACTGGCAACAACAACCATGCGTTCAGAACCGGAGGAATATTGCATTCGTGGAAGTTTATTTTGACCGTAGAACTCAATCTTAGTGAAACCAGCCTCTTCCAGCATTGCTCGTATCTCAAGGGCGGTGTACATCCTGATGTCATTATTTGACAGGGCATCTTCATCCATCAACACAATTCGATTGTTATCGGTGTCAATGAAGGTTGCAGGACGACCGCGAAGAACTCCTGCGGGAGCATCAAGTAGGTGAGGTTCATTCAACAGATAACCACCTTCAAGGGAAGTCCACGTCTTCATGAACCGGGGTATATTGTACGGATTCATCAGGTCTAGAAGAAGACAGCCACCGTCCTTCAGTGCTTTGTGAGTATCTTTGAGTACTTGTCTATTCTCGTCATGATTGAAGAATCCAAAACTATGACTGAGAAGAACTGCTGCATTGAACTGGTTATCATAAGACATCTTCAGCATATCACCAGTGAAGAAGTTCACCGAAACCTCGTAGTCTGTTGCACATTCTTGTGCCGCTGCTATCAATCGCTCCGAGATATCGAAAGCTGTGACCTTGATTTCAAGCTTGGCAAACTCAACAGACTGGTCACCAGCACCACATGCGATGTCAAGAAGTTCACCGCCATCCTTCAGGCCGAGAACCTCGATACAAAAGTCAACTACCATCTTATCGTAATGCTGAATGCCCTGGATAGATCTTCGATGTTTAATTCTAAAAATCTCAGCCCAGAAATCATTCCAGCCCAGTTCAACCTGTTCCATGCAAGTCACACTCCCACCCAAGATTACGGAACGGAGTTATGAAGATTGTTATGATTAGAGAATAAGAATATGGAGAGGGAACGCCCCTGTAATTCTCCGCCGGGAGGACGCAGACTCAGTAACAGGAAACTCAGAATGAGCCTAAATGGCGATTCCGTTCTCCAACATTGAATTGAATTACTTGGCTTATAAATTGATAGGTTCCAGTGAAAACAAGACAACTTGACACTTTAACGCGCAGTATGCCGATTTATTGGACTTACCCTCACAGCCACTGGAAAACATAGTATTTTTGAGCCAATGCACAATTATTTTGACTTACTACCTATGAAGGTATATTGTGGGATGATAGGAGTGATGAGAATGCAATGGATTGTACGAGCAAAACATCCCAAAAATGAGAATGGTAGCCCCGCTAGGACTCGAACCTAGGTCAAAGGGACCAGAACCCTCTATGCTGGACCGCTACACTACGGGGCTATTGTGCAGATTAACCGCGACGGGAAACTAGTGTAGCGGTTTTTCATCTTTTCGGTCGATAGCCTTTCGCCTTGTTTATTAGAGACAGCGTCAAGCCACCCGTGAGATTACAATGCCATTCTGGTCTGAGTTTTCACACACGAGCATCCAAAAGGCTGCCGGAAAAACAGAAGTTGTCGTAATGGTAACCGGGGCACTGGAAGCCCACGGTACACATCTACCACTATCTACTGATGCCATCCTTCCAACGTTCCTTGCGGAGAAGATTGCCGAGAAGACCAAAGCTCTAGTCTTACCAACAATACCATTTGGTGATAGTTGGGATTTCAATAACTTTGATGGAACTATCTCAATTGATCCACTGGTTCTTACGAACTATTACGCAGCAGTCATGAAGGGCGTATTCAAGCATAGATTCCGATACCTAGTTGTGCTAAATGGTCATGGAGGAAATATACAGACACTAAGGATAGCCGCAAAAGATGCAACCGAAAAAGGCGAAAGATTTGTCATCATTATAAATTGGTGGAAAGATCTAGCAGAGAGCGTACGTAAAATTGTGGAGGAAACTCCGGGTGGTCATGCTGCAGAAGATGAAACCTCAGAATTGATGCATGTTCGACCAGACCTAGTAGATATGTCTAAAGCGGTTTCTCATAGAGTGGTTTCAAAGTTCACCATTGTATCAGGCAACTATAGAGAAGAGTTACTACCTTCAGCAATGTATGGGGATCCTCGAAAGGCAACGGAAGAAAAAGGCCGATTGATTATGGAGCAAGCTGAAGAGGAATTGATTGAATTGATCAATGAACTAGAACTTGGGAATCTACCAATAACTCGAGAATGATCAGATTCCAATCTTGAAAATTAAGGAGTCACGAAGAACACGCTGGAACATTCGAAGTAGATTCTTTCCTTCAGTAGCAATCGTTGCAAAGACAGGATATCCCTGAAGGTCCAACATCTGAACCATATAATCAACTGGAAGGGCGTTAGGTAGGTCTCTCTTGTTGAGTGAACAAACAATGGGGAGGGTTGCCATTCTATCTGTTCCCAGTGCAATCCGCAATTCTTGTATCGATGCTAGATTTTCATTCATTTGTTCTGGTGTGGAGTCTGCCATGAATATGATACCATCACAATCACGAAGAACTTTGATTCGACTACTAGCATGCCTACGTTGTCCAGCTACCGTAAACACATCAAAGACCATATTCTCACTTGCAGTCACAGGCACGAAATCGAAGAATGTTGTTCTACCGAGTTCATCAGATATCTCCACAAGTCTACCTTTTGATAGAGATCTGATGTTGCCGAAAAGCCAGCGAAGAGCAGTAGTCTTTCCTGAGAGTGAGGGACCATAGAATACTATCTTGATATGGACTCTACCTTCTTCATCGCGTTTCAGAACTTTGCCAGGCACAATCTCAGCGGCAGTCCTTGGTGAAATGCCTGCTTTTCTGGCCATATCTGCAGTAGCTTCGGCATCAACATCCACTTTCTCTGGAGGAGTAACACGTTCAAATGTTGGAGCTGGTTCTGAAGGCATTTCAGTAAAGGGAGTTTTGGCCTCAGTTTCCTCTTCTATAGGAGTTACTGGTTCAGGTTCTGAAGGCTTACTATCAACTACTTCTTCAACGACTGGTTCTTTATCCGGTTTCTTCTTTAACCGGCCTATTAGCCTTCTGAACACTGACAAATCTCGCTCCAAACATTACGACTGCGGAACTAGTCTTAAATCTTCGCTAGATTTAATCCGCAGAGAACTTTATCTGTAACTTGAACATTTTGAAACCAACATGACCGCTTTAATCAACCCAGATTTCATTTCAGAGATGTGGCCCAGTCTAAAGGATATGACATACCTCAATAATGCTGCAACTGGAATCCCACCTCTTGCTACGATCGATGCAATGAAAAAATACCTGGATAATAGATTTCGGGCTACTGGTGGTACCTTCAAAGAAACCTTGGCTAACATCAAGGCAATTAGAATGAATTTAGCTCAACTTCTGGGAGGAGACTACAGCCAATATGCCCTCGTGCCCAGTACTAGCTCTGGAGTCAACTCATTTGCCCACAGTATAGACTATCCAGAGGGATCCAATATTGTTCTTTGCGATCTTGAGTTTCCAGCTAATTACGTTCCATGGCAAAATGTGAAGAAACTCTATGGTGCAGAATTGAGAGTCGTCAAATCAACCGATGGTGGTGTACCAATCAAACGATTTGCTGAAGCTATTGACGAAAATACTCGCGTGGTTGCAGTAAGTCAGATACAGTTTGGGAGTGGATTTCGGGCAGACATTGGTGCGCTTGCAAAGTTAGCCCATGATAATGGTGCATATTTGTCAGCAGACATTATCCAAGCAGCAGGATGTTTTGAAACAGACCTGTCTAAATTGAATGTTGACTTTGCTACAGGTCAAGCTGCAAAGTGGATGCTAGGACCAATAGGAGCTGGATACGTTTACGTTGGAAAATCGGTTATGGATAAGATACATCCTAGATTTCTGGGCTGGTGGGGTGTTGAGAAATTACAGGAGTTTGGATACTTCGATAGAAAACCTCTTGCAGATGCGAGAATGTTCCAGGTCGGGTCACCAGCAATGGTTGCATATGTCGGGCTCTTGGAATCATTGAAAGTTCTCCTGCAGATTCCTGCACAGAATCGAGAGCGCGCAGCGTTGGCCAATGCAGATTACCTTCGAATGCGGTTGTCTGAGATAGATATTCCCTACTTTGACTTTGGACCAAATAACAACTCTGCAACAGTAGTGTGCGAGCCTCCGGACGTAGAGAAACTCAATGAAAAATTGAGAGAGAACAGAATTTTTTGTTCAGTACGAAATGGAAGACTAAGAGTATCACCGCACTTCTATAATTCAACTGAAGAGGTAGATAGATTGTTGGAATACTTCGGGTGATGAATGTGTTTGATAAAATCGCTGATTCCATCTACTTCCTTGTGAGTCGTTCCATGGATTCCAATATGACGTTCATTCAATCAGGGGATAGTCACGTTCTGATTGATGCTGGAACAGGAATGAATTACCACGCGCTTGACAAAGACCTACAGACTCTCGGTTCTTCGCTCCCGCAACTGACAGACATAATCCTGACTCATAGCCACATCGATCATATTGGTGGGGTCATTCCGATAGTAGAAGAGGCATCACCAAAGATTCACCTTCACAAAGCAGAGGCAGAACCAATCAATCAGGGAAATATGAGTCAAACCTTATCAAACACATTTGGAGTAGATCTACCACCCCTGAAGATAGAAGGAATACTGGAAGAAGGAACGGTCTTAGAATTTGGGGATATCAAAATGGAGGTAGCACATACACCGGGACACTCTCTTGGAAGTATTTGTTTAGATATTCTAGATACAGGAATTATCATCACTGGAGATACATTGTTCCCAGGTGGTAGTTTTGGAAGAACAGACTTTCCCACCGGAGATGATAGAGCTCTGGTAGAGTCTCTCAAGAGAATTTCAGAGATGTCTTTCATGATAGGTCTTCCAGGTCATATGCATGCGATGAAGGTCAATGCAAAGAAATCTGCACTTGCATCATACAATGTGGCCAAGACCATGTTCAGGATGTAGTCATCGTATCAACGAGTTCCTTGACCTTGAGAGGTTTGACATCTGCCAATACATCAGAGTCCTCCAAGTACTTGGACTCGATAGCCTTGATGAGAGCATAAACAGATTCGTTACAAGGTGTTTCAATTCCGAGTTCTTTACCCAGTCGGATAATCTCACCAGTTATAGAATCGATCTCAGTTCTCTTTCCTGCTTGGATATCCTGAAGCATTGAGTTGATGTTATCACCGGTAGCTTTGGCAGTTCCCAGTGCATAACGAACAGGGTCTTCAGTGGTCAGCTCTATTCCAAGAGCCTTCACAATTTCGACTGCTTCTTCTACTAGTCTGATGACAAGACCACGGAGTTGTGGATTACTATAGACTTCGCCATTCTTGAAACCCGTCAATGCTCCAACTGGATTAATCCCACAATTAACAAGGGTCTTTGTCCAAACAACACCCTCGATGTTCTCACTGGCACGAACGTCGAAACCGCATCTAGTGAGCATGTCTGCCATTTTCATAACAAAGTCATAATTTTCTGGATATCGAGAGCCTAGCTCAGTTAGACCACAACCTGTTGCATCAACAATACCAGGTCCAACTCTGAGTGCACCCATGCAAGTTGTAGCTCGGAGAACCTTGGTTGTGTTTAGCTCTTCGGCCACACGTTCTTCAGTTCCTAGACCATTCTGAATCAACATGACATAAGTCCCATTATCAATCAGGTGTTTTGCAGTTTTGATAGCAGGGATTGTATCGTATGTTTTAGTTGTTAGAAGAATCAAGTCGGCGTCTTCAATTTCAGAAGCATCCTCAACAGCATTGAGGTGGAACTGGTGATCACCCATTATTCCTCGGATCTGCAATCCCAGTGTGCTGATGGCCGCAATATGAGGGTTACGTCCAACTAGAATTACTTCATTGTCATCTATTGTGCTTAGAAAAGCTCCGTAAAGGCTTCCAATAGATCCAGATCCCACGACGACTATTTTCATTATGCATTCACTCCGGATTGCTTTTTCTGACGAAGAGGTCTGATATCCTTTGAAAGTTCTCCTAATCGGGTCCTCATCAGCTCCATCGAATCAGCTAGATTCTTCTCGTTGTCAAAGTTCTCCACCATCTTCAACAATTCATCATGGGGAGTATCTTTCAGTTCTCGAGCATATTCAACCATCAATGGTAAACATCGAATGATATTGTCTACAATTGTAACATCTGAATAGACTGCAGTTCTGCTCATCGGATTAAGGTCAATTGTGACAACATATTTGCCAATTGCCTTGAGTACCTCAGTTCTATCACCATCTTCTAGAGGAACTAGAACCACATCAGCAGAACCTATACCATCGGGGTCGACCTTTCGACGATTGCTTTTCAGCTCTGGGATAGTTTCAGAAGGTCTATCATGAGTTCCAAGAACTTCTTTTGCACCTGCAGACCTTAGTGCCCCAAGTATCGCGTCTTCTCGTTCTTTGCGATAATAGAATAGATTGATCTCCAGAGGGGCTCCAGTTAGTTCGGACAATTGAACGGTCTCTTCTGGTACGAGGGCACAAACATTTCCATTAACACTGATGACTGGATGACGGGCAGATAACATAGCTGCTACTGCAACCATTGCTGCTTGTTTTGCAATATCATTTGTTTCCTCACCGATAAGATAGTCATAGGCTTCGCCACGACCATGTGCAAGAAGTCCAGCTGTTGCAACCTCATGTCGTGCATGTCCTTCGATTATCTTCTCTCGTGTTTCCAGTGAAACCTTTCGAGGATGATCGTCAGGTATCTCAATCTTTACCATGAAACCAACCTCCCGCCTTCTTCTGAAATACGAGTAACTTGAACTTGAGATGTAGTCCAATACTTTGTGAGAATATCAACTGCAGTTTGTGACTGACTATCTTTACAAAAACAGAAGACTGAATCACCCAGCATAACCATGCTAGATTTATGCAATCCAGTATCATCTAGATCTCTAAGAGCTGCAGTTACGCGTTTAGTAGCCAAGCCAATAGATTCAGTGAATTCTCTTGAACAAGAGATGAAAGTTTCAATGGTCTGATCGTCTATAATTCGAGCAACCAAATCATCACCAGCAGTATTGATCTTGGCTCGACTTTCTGGATTGGTCAATACTTCACGAGTTTTCAAACCAGGGGCACCAGCTAGTACAACAGTCTGAGATTCCTTCATCGGAATGTTCACGACCTTGCCTACTCCAGGAGCACCAGGATGAGTGCGAATTTCAATGCCACCCAAAGTCTGGGCAATCACGTCACCAAGACCGGTGTGATTAACAACCTCTGCAGAATGAGCATATGCTGCAGCATTGGTTTTACTCATAGAAGAATCAAGAAGGTGACCGAGAGCAAGTGCAGTACCCAGAGCTCCCGCTCCAGATGCACCAAAACCAACTCCAGATGGAAGAGAGGACTTGTGTGTAACTTTCACCCTGAACTGCCTCTCATAATTCTCGACCAATCTTCTTACCACCGTTTTCGTCACGTTAGCATCGATGTTTTCATCATTGTATATTGTTGTAATCTCAAGAGATTCGTTTTCTATTGCACTGACAGTGGTGAGTGTTCCTATATCCACCGAGAATCCAGCCCCGATCGAGCCACATTCCAGTGGCTTCTTCTTTTCATCAAAGATTCGAAAAACTCCAGTAATGTGACCGGGCACAAAAGCTTGTGCCGTCATTGGCATATCATCTCTAGTGTTCAAGGTGTCAGTCAAGTTTCTCTCAGATAATCCATGTATAAAGTAATCCGATGTATCATATGCTCGGTATATACATGTATATACATTACGTTTAGGTCAATGAAAAGTCGAATAGATAATGCCTATTTCATAGGAACTAGACTTGTGTACTGCTTCACTCGCGGATCAGTAGAGGGCGGAGCAGGATATGCCCATCGTGCATCAATATCCCTTCCACTCAGATCGAAGACATTGAAGCTTCCTGATGACCAGGTAAGTGGACTAAACCCAAGAAGGAGTGTTTGAGTTCTCCAACTTGAAACAACCAGGTGTCTGTTCATGCCTGCCGTCGGAACTACAAGGAACACGTTTGACAATTCCATGAGGAGTGAAGTGCTGATACGATAGAAGAAGCTGTAAGTCTTCCTATGCTCCTCTGTCCCTTGTTCGCGTAGGTCGTTCAGATATCTGATAATTGTATCATCATGAACCGACGGGTCCATCACATCAGATAATTCTTGTACGTCAACAACCACTGCTGTTTCAAAGTAATAGGCTAGTGGAAATTCAGTAACGTGAAAGATGATGAACTTGTTTTTCGTTATAGCTTGGTAGAGATGTTGGAAAATAGCCTGTTTGGAATAAAGAGAGTTTACATCAAGAGCAGCGGGATTGAAGTTCTCAGCTTCATCCGACACAACCAGACGAAACATATCATCTAGCATATCTCCGTCGTAACCAATTCTGACAACATGATACGGTAGGTCAGGATTATTCTCTTCTTTTCGTTTTGTTGAAACAAGAAACTCATTGAAGTCACGTTGGAAAGTGTCAACTTCGTTATCATTGTCAGTAACGAAAAGTGATTGTGTGGGTGTATCTAGTGCTGAAACTACTTTGTCGTATGCTTGAAATCGAGCCTTCTTCTCTGCATCAAATCCTCTGAGAAGCGCCTCCAAGTCACGAGAAGTGTCAGCCAAGTTTTCCGCACCCACCGGTTATTACAAACCAGATCATCCCAAACGCACGAGAGGGGAGTTCAGGCCCTTTCCCGTACAGATGTATGACGGTCCATCCACTAAGATGGTCATCACCATCACTCACGCTCAACCGCTTTACCACTAATATTCTTTGCCCACATGCGAGAGTAGGTGCAAACTCCAAGATTTTGGATTATAGAGAACAGTTCAGAGTGACATATCCACAAGTCTTATTCGGATTCTAGTTCAGGTACATTACGCCCACAGAAGAATTTGGGGTGAACCACCCTATGGAACATACATCCAAACTGATCAAGGGAAGCTTAAGCAGTAAATTAGAGGGAAAGAAAATCACCCTTTGTGTTACTGGAAGTGTTGCAGCAGTGGAATGTGTAGCCATCTCCAGAAAGCTCATGCGTCATGGGGCAGAGGTTTACACGGTGATGAGCAAGATGGGAACAAAGATAGTCCACCCATACTTACTCGAATGGGCTACAGGTAATCCTGTCATAACCGAATTGACAGGCCAGATTGAGCACATCACTCTTGCAGGAAAACATGAGGGACATGTGGACCTCGTGCTAATCGCACCTGCAACCGCAAATACAATTGGAAAAGTTGCCAATGGTATCGATGACACTCCTGTGACAACAACAGTATCTTCAGCTATTGGTGCGAAAATCCCCGTAGTTGTAGTGCCCGCGATGCACGAATCTATGTATGATCATCCAGCAGTTATCGAAAACATTGAGAAACTCAAGTCAATGGGGATAGGTGTTGTTTCCCCAAGAATGGAAGAAGCAAAAGCCAAGATTCCCGATGTGGACACAATTGTAGATTTTGTACTTGGAACCCTTGGACCAAAGGACCTTACAGATCAGCATTTCTTGGTTTCAGCAGGACCGACTCGCGGTTGGATAGACCGAGTCCGATTCATCACAAACCCATCCACTGGGAAGATGGGAATTGCTTTAGTTCACGAGTTGATTTCACGCGGAGCGACAGTGACTTTAGTATTGGGTCCAACTGCACAAATACCTCCAGCTCAAGCAAACGTGATCAATGTGACAACATCAGATGAGATGATGGAAGCTGTGATGAAGGCATTAGAGGATCAGAGGACGGATTGTTTCATTTCAACAGCAGCAGTTTTGGATTATGTACCATCTAAGAAAGAAGACCGCAAGATGGCCTCTGGAAAAAGTAGTCTTTCAGTAGAATTGATTCCTACAAAGAAAATCATAGAGGAAGCTCGCAAGAAATTCAAGAAACTTTTCATGGTTGGGTTTAAGGTCGAGTCAGGCATAACCAAAAAGGAATTGGAGAATCGGGCAAGAGCAAAGATCGATGCCGGAATATGTGACCTTGTTGTTGCCAATGATGAGCAGAAGAAAGGTGTTGCCTTCGAGTCCGATACGAATGAGGTTCTGATAGTCGGTTCTGGCAGTTCGGTAGACCATATCCCACTTGCATCTAAACGTGAAATAGCACATCACATTGTTGATGCAATTGTGAAGAAATTGAAGTGAGAGGGCGTACTCATAGAATATCCAAGAGTGCTTCGGCCATTCGTTTCATATCCATGAAGATGAGCCCTAACTGAGCATCCACCTTGGCCAATACAAGAAAGACTGCGCGATCTCCTACCGAGGTAATGAGTGTGTAACCTTTGTCACCCTTCACATAGATTTCAAGAAGATTTCCACGGTCAAGCTCCATTGTGGCTTTTTCACCAAGGGATGTGATTGCAGCACTGATAGCAGCAACATTTTCTTGTTCACTCTCGGGTAGAGCAGAAGCAATCATGAGACCATCAGGAGATACAAGTGCTGCACCCTCAACACCTGGAACAGTCTCAAAGTCACGGATGATTTTATTGATACTATCGACGCGAGTAGACATACTAGGACCCTCGACCAATCGGAACAAGGGTTAGTTTATGCAGGGAATATAAAACCCTATCGCAAATAGGCCAAAAATGCGCATTATACATCAAAGAACTCCTTTGGGTCGAACTTGCCATCTTTTTCTCTTTGTCTGCGTTTCTCTTCCTTGCTTCTTCCATCCGATTTTGACCGGGATCTCTTTTCAGGTTTATAATCAAATGAGTCGCCACGTCGTCGTCTAAGAACAAACCAACCAACAGCGGCAATAGCTACTACACCGCCTATTAATCCAATAGCAAGCAACGGGAATGGGCGAATGAAAAGATAGTCTTCGAAGACGATCGATAATGTATCAAAACCAGCTTTGCTAGCTTCAAGTCTGATATCGAAGGTCCCCACATGTGCACTGGTGAATTCACCCGTAAGTGTGATAGTGTACAATCCCAAGCCAACCTCAACATGTGCAGCTTCAGTATCGTTTACCCACACACGAAGGTTGGCAGTGTCAACACTATTGCCTTTTAGATCAGTCAGTTCAACAGCAATTGTTACTACGTCATTAGCCCAGATGACAATCTGGCTAAGCGAGATTTCCTTCACCAAGATTGAGGGTGAGTCACCCCATTCAATGACGTTTTCAACAAATTCATCCCGTGCAACTCCAGTTGGATCGGTTGTTGTAAGTACCAATTTTCCTGAACCTACTGAACTGGTAATAATTACTGGATTCGTACCATCAGTTGCTAGAACTGAGAAATTAGCCCATAGCGCACCGAAGTATCCCTGATAGTCCATCCCTGTACTCAAATCGTTTGGAATAGTGAGGAGAGGATGAGTTGTATCAACGATAGTTATTGAAGAACCAGTTCCAGTATCAACGAATGAAATTGGCCAGGGAGACCAATCAACAGCTCCGGATACACCCATAACAGCTAGTACTCCACCAGCTTGTACAAAATCTGCTATTGTATTAGTATGAAGCAGAAGATTGTGATTGAATATCGGAAGAGTATCGGGTTCAATAATGACAGTATCCCGGAGGAATAACAAGTCAGCGAAATCTGTGAAGTTTGAGTTCTCATAGTAGTCAAAGTCTGTAGTTATTGCGGATAGGGCATCTTGCAAGTATGTTGAAGACCCTAGTGCAGCAGTGGAGGGAACACCATGTCCGGGCATATGTGTATCAAAGACAGTAGAATCTGAATCAACCGAAGCAACATGAAGAGAAGACCCAGGCTCATATAGCCTAACAGAGGGGTCTCCAAAGAGTACCTGTTGATTTGCATAGTCGCGTGGATCACGATCGGGTATCGGATTTGCATAATCAGAAGATGTCAATGTAAGACCATTAGCAAGAGCTGCTCCTATTGTTTCACCCTCACTAAGTGATTGAGCG
>JAEOSL010000120.1 GCA_016840385.1 Candidatus Thorarchaeota archaeon
CATGATCAGGTGGAGTTCTGCTGAGAACACAAACAGGAGAACAATGAATGGGAGGATGCTGATGATACTGAGGGGTATCATTAATGATGATACAATTATACTCACTACTTGACATGCAAGCAATATTATGAGCCTGTCAGACAGCTTCTCCTGTTGCACTGTCGAGAGTATCCCCCACTTGAATGGAAAGAGTGTCAGGACACCAAATAAGGGAACCAGAATTAAACCCGATACGAGCATAATGGGAAACATGAAGAGGAATTTCTCCCAGAATGTGAAGTTTAACAGTTCTGGTGTAAGTTCTCCAAAGTAACCGAATAATGGAATAAACCCAAGTTGAATCAGGACTGCTATCATCAGTTGGATGGTCTGGAATTTTGTGAGCCATCCTCCAAACATCCTCAGACCTTCACCAAGAGCATCTATGTCATCGTGATTCTTCATCTTAGTATTATGATCGTGCAGTGGCTGAGGTCGCCCAAATCTTTTCCACATATGCACTAATTCAGTAAGGTGCACAGTGACCATCCGTTCTCTGCTCATCACACAGCCCTCTTCAAGTAGAGGCGAATGAGTACTACAACGTTATTCTTGTTCTTCCGTTCTTCATTCATCAAGTTTGTTTTCATAGCTCACAACTCTAACTCATGATAAGGTCCCCAACGACAGAGGACCCCATGTTCCAAACTCACAGTTGAGTAACTGGTTCGGTGCGTTTTATCGCGACTGAGTTCTTCACATCTGGGTCTACTCTGCCATCGAGGTTAGGTCGAAAGAGAAGAAGGAGCCACACTCGATTCATACCACCAGCTCCAAGAGTTGAAACAGAAAGAGACGTGCTTTGATATCCCACGCATCCCCACCTTCCTTATCGTATTCCCATACATCCAATTCTTGGTTCTTCGAGGTGTCCATTCCTTCCTCTCCTCCCTTGCCTGAAATTCGCCTGTTCCGCAGAGATGGACCCAGTCCACCATCACAGGACAAGATTATGGAGAACATAGTATTACTTAGAATGTTGGTAGAAGGTAGAAGTCCATTATGAGCGGTCTGTGGAGAAAGACGGGTCTGTCCGGATATAGTATGAACGTAAAACGGGTTTTTTATCGCCCCATTTCCAGAAAGAACCATTGAAAGGCTGAAATTTCGATTACTCAAGGCCTCACTTTGCAGGAAACAGGCCTTTTTCCGTACGAATTCTTCTGGAGGGATTGTCATTTCTTGCAGCATGTTCTCTATACTCCCCTCTCTTGTTCAGCTCCTACAATATTAGGTCGTGCTGAAAGTGAGTGCACTTTTTCATAGATCAGATTGACAAATTCTCTCATTCGATCTACAGTGTCCACTCCTGTGAAATTTATCATCTACTATAGTATTGGTACACAATATTCATAGTATAGTCTAATTATTATAGACAGGTTGCATAGAAGATTTAGAATCGTGGAAATGGAGGAAAATCAATGGATGAATTTTCTACCAATGAAATATATGAACAACTTAAAGGAAAGACCCTGAGAATTTACTGGTATATGCTGCGACATCCTACTCCAAAATCAGCTAGAGCCATCCAGCGTGAAACAAAGATTTCAAGTCCAAGTCTCGCATTACATCACCTAAATAAACTCACTAGCCTTGGATTAGTGCGAACCGATGAAGATGGTAGTTTCTATCTAGCGGAAACTGTAAAAACAGGAATTCTCTCTTTCTTCATTGGATCTGGATGGTTTGTCGTTCCAAGATATCTTTTCTATGGACTATTTTATATTGGGGTTCTTACGGGAACATTACTTCTTTTCCCATGGGAATTGACTCCGCAAACAGTGCTTCTGATTGTAGTCCTATTATTCAGCATCATATCCGCGCTCTATGAAACTTACAATGCATGGGCTCAGAGACCGTACCATACATAGTACAGTGTAGCTCTGAAACTAGAATAATTAGCAATCAATGTATATGTATAATATGAGGTTTCTGAATTGGTAAGTACTTCAGGTTCTATTGGAAAACGTTTGATGATGATTCTAGTTCTTAACTTAATCATTGGATTAGCTTTACCCAGTACTGTTTATTTTCTATCATATCACATACCAGGAAATTCCTCACTTAGTGATTTTCCAGTTGGACAATCAATATTTAGCGAGTTCGTCGAAACTTCTCCTGATTCCTCTCAGTTTCCTAGTATCTGGACAGTTAACTCTACACGGCCATTCATCCTACTGCACAGCTCTCCACATGTTGAAAGTACTGAATTAATTGATTCCGATACTGCAATATCTATTGCATTGAATCGACTGAATGCATCGAATTATGGTGTTTGGCAAGTGATTGAAATTGAAGAACTCCAAACCCCTCCAGCATGGCAGCTAACTCTTGAAACCTCAGATGGCAACTATACCAGCACTACTAGAATAAATGCTATATCTGGTGCAATCTATACCTACCGTGTTCAGTATGAGCACGAACTTGAAGGGAGTGTTTTACCACAAAATATGAGTGAACAACAGGCTGAAGCGATAGCCGCAGATTTTCTCAGGAGCTTCAATTATTCATTGCCTCACAATGCGCGATACGAAAGTGTTCGCCTAACAGGATTCTCATATTATCAGGGTCATGAAGTAAATCTGACCTATCGGATGAGTTTTCAGGAATATTATAGTGATATCAAAATATCAACATCAATGATCAGAATCGATGTGTCCACATATCAAAGAGCTGTTTGTAATTTCGATTATGATTGGCTGGGTATTTCACATATTCCTCAAATTGGAATATTAACTAAGGACAATGCATTTCTTCAAGCTGTTTCCGAACTTGCCAACTTGACTGATCCCCGATTTCATGGAATTGATCCCACACACTTCTCCATTGAAGATTCGGAACTAGTACTTGCTCGACTCCCAGCTAGTATCAATTCCAGCTCATCAGATTCCAATGCATATCAACTCTGTTGGAGTGGAGTTTTGATATCATCAGGTTCTAATCTTATGGAAGTGTTTTGCGATGCATTCTCAGGAAATGTTGTTTTCATTGTTGACTCTTTAGGCCTGCAAGACTTTGCAATGACTATACAGTCATATACGACCATTGATTTCATTAAGGTAGATATCATCCTAGGTGTAGCAACTCTAATGGGCATACTAGTATATCTATTTGCAAGATGGCGATTTGAAAGAAAGTAACCCTCCGGAAAAGATATGGGGTGCTTAGCCCTTTATCCAGTCCCTGGGTTCTCAGTGGTAATGTTGATCAGTCTAGTGGTTCTCTTGATGGAAGATGGCAAATTCGTTCGACAAAGAGTCCCGATTCCTGCAATCTAAGGCCATCGAAGACACGAGTTCCGAATCTAATGCTCTTAATAATGGAAATAACCTATGATATAGTCATTTTAGCTGCTTAGAGTTCACATATCATTCAATTGTAATCATTCTAGGCTATTGGTCAGTATCTTTTGTTAGGTCAACACCTAACTAATTCTTTGTCCATATTTTCTGTGGAGCACAGGCACGTATGGCATCAACGTCACGTACGTCGGTGATACCTGAGAGGGATGCAAGCTCACAGGTGTTATCGCCTATACTGGAAAGGTTGGATGAGGAGTCCCTGAAAAGACTGGAACCCTTCATCCCAGAGATCGAACAACAACTAGTGCGAACTATCGAGGGGGTTTCTGAAGAAAAGCTCAACAGGAAGAGCAGAGAAGGACTGACATCAGCAGCCATCTATGACACCTTCCTGCAATTCGAACATCTAACCAAGGTCAGGGTCAGGACAGAGTTCATTGCTGAAAGTCTTGGTATCCTTCCATCTGTGGTGAACTACACATGGCGACATCTCTTCGATTATCGAGTCAGGCTGGATGCAGGTCGCATTGAGTGTATCAATGGAAGAGGAAAGAATCTACACCAGCTGATATCCGAAGTTGTTCGAACCTTGCTACGAGCAGTTACGGAGAAGCCATCGGGAATCAAGGAGTGGTTTGCATCTGTGGAAGAACAGGCAAGAGACCTCATTCAATTCCTGAACAAGGAGCAACTTACGCAAAGTCCACCCGATATCCTGGCACTTGTTGCTGTGTATGGTGTCATTAAGAATCAAGGTAAGCCTATGGTTCCTCTGTCCCAAAGAATGGCATCTCTTGTATGTGGCATGAGTTCTGCTATGGTCAGTAAGGTATGGTTGGAAGTCTTCAACGGAGGGAGAGGATAATGTCGAAGGGTGACGATATCCCCATTGAGATTGTTAGAGAAGGAGTTCGACTCTGGGAAGAAGGAAAGATGCACGAGGCCAACTCAGACAACAGAGAGGCTATTGCGTGTTATCATAAGATGAATGAATTGGTCTTTCCCGACCCACCTGTTTTGAACAGGATTGCCTTCTGTCACCTCATGCTCAAGGAAGTGGATAAAGCAAAGGAGACCCTCCGACAATCCCTTGATATTGATCCTTATGATGAGGAGGCACTCCATAACCTCTCCCTCTTACTCATCGAACATGGTGAGTTGCAGGAGGCAGAGGATCTTACACGGAGAGGTATAGCACTTGAAACCAATCTGTCGGGACACTGGAAGAATCTTGGAGAGATCATGTACAAGCGGGGTAAATACACTGAGGCTATTGTTGCTCTTGCCACGTCCATAGGTCTTGCTCCAGACAAATATGAAGCACATCACACTCTTGCTCTTGCATACATCCGAGTATCTGATTTTGAGAATGCTGAACGGGAGTTTCTTCGTGCCATTGAACTGTGGGATGAGAATGCGGAACTCCTCTGTGATTATGCTCTTGTCTTCTTTGTGATGGACAGACACAAGGATGCGGAACAATACCTACGTAGAGCAGTAGAAGTAGAGCCACTGTCAACAATTTCGCATTATATGCTTGCTGAATGTCTGGTCGTTCAGGTGATGGAAGCCAAGGATGATTATGATGCAGATATAGTAGAGGAGATACTTGAAATTCTGAACCAAACCCTCTCTTTGGATGTTGAGTGCGGGCAAGCATGGTATCTGTGGGGAAAGATGATGGTCATGTTCAGGAAGTGGGAGGATGCAGAGAGGTATCTTCGCGCGGGAACTGAGCACGGAGCCATCAATCCCGAAGCATGGTCACTTCATTCAGCAGCTCTTGCTGAACTTGGCAGACATGAAGAGGCTGAAGAAGTCTTTCAGGAATTCAAGGAGCGCGAGCGGAATATGCCTGGATACGGCACGTAGGAGGATGCTTGAAGATGACTGTTGATACCGAGGGAGAGAGCAAGAAGAGTGCAGATAGGAGTAGAAAAGAGAAGAGGAGAAGGAAGTAATATGGCAAGTAAGTTTGACTTGGTCAATGTTTACATCAAACTGTTATCAACATCTATAGATTCCGATACTCTCAACCAGTCGGACATCAAGTATATTGTTCATCATATTGGTCGGGATGATTTCGAGGATGCAAAACAAAGATGCCTGCTCAGGATTCAGGAGAACGGTGATGATGCCCTCACATGGGCACTCTATGGTCTCACTCTCATGCTTCAGGCAAATGAGAAGGATACAGGAGAGGCACTGCAAAAGGCTGCGGAGTTGGACCCAGAGAACCTGTTGGTCATGAATCTCATGGGTGACTATCTATGCTTTGCGGGAAAGGATATGGAGGGAGAAGATTTCTATTATGGCTCTTTGTCCAGAGATGAGAAACAGATCCACCCACGCAAGATGCTCTACTTTCAGTTCATGTCCCGAAACGAATACCTGCAGGCTCTTGAGGTAGTCATTCCAGCTTTGCGAACTAGCCCTGATGATGAGGAGATATGGACCTCGGTCAAGACTGCACTTGCCATGATGGGGTCTCATGATTATGCTGAGGAGGTAGCAGAGTCCTTGACGAAAGAGTTCAAGGACCATCATCTCGCATGGCGATGTCAGGCTCATGTGTTCCTAGCAATTAAAAAGTATACTGAAGCAGAGAGTGCAGCCAAGCGAGCTATCGAGTTGAAGAAGGATAATGGTGAGAATTGGAACATGCTCGGAACCATTCTCAGTATGGTTGGGAGAACAACAGCAGCAGTAAAGTGTCAGCGTAAAGCAGTCAAATTTGCACCGAAGAATGGGATGTTCTGGACCAGTCTTGGTATGGCTCTTTTGAAGGCAGGAAAACAAGAAGAGTGTAAGCAGGTCATCACCAGAGCGGTTCGGGTTGACCCTGAAGCTGCATCACAGCTTTTACAACATATGATGAAGGGGTGAGTGAAAGTGAGTGAGAGTAAAGAGAAGAACCAACAAGATGAGCAGATTTCCGAGGAAGGTGTAAGAGACGTTATTGAGCACTGGCAGATTCCCTGTGTTGACCTGAACTATGCTGTAAATAACGAACCCAACGACATTCCCTATGTTGTCCTTGGGAGTGAGATATATCGCGGATGTGAAGCGCACTACTTTACTATTGCAGACATGAGTCTGTGGATACCTGAACTACTACCCTCTGGAGATGTTGTAATCTACTATCCACTTAGAAAGTTGGAAGATACACATCCTGATGCGCTTCTTAGACGACGAACTCTCTCATGGGAGTTTCTGACCATCAACTTAGAAGAGATTATGGAGAGGTTGAGGGTGAAGACTCAGCATGATCATGAATCAACTGATGAGTGGGTACACAACGAACGAGAACTCGAAGGTTACTTAGTGCATTTTCCATTCCCTAGTGGGAAGAAGTTGGACCATGCATATAGCTCAATAATTGGCCCAGAGAACGCCTCAGTCCCTATAGATAAGATACTCAGGCGGGTTGATGGCTCTATTAAAGAACAGATACTTGAATTGAACAAGGCAGGGTTTGCTACCACTGAGAGTTGTTCTGGTCTGAAACAGGACCATGAGGGCGATGCACCTTTTCCAGCTTATGTCTGCTTTGATGATGAATACTACCTCGATGTAAGTGCCCATCTCTTCACACTGGCTGAGATTGCTGGATGGGATCCGTGCTGGGGAGATCATGGATTTGATGTACTTCTCTATGCTGTGGGGGATACTGAGAAAGAGAGAGAAGAAGCATGGAAACGATTACAAGACTCAGCAAAAAAACTAGGTGAAGAACTCTCAGAGTATCGAAATCTTGTCGAACTCAATGAAGGATACTATTACTATCAGTTCAGAAAGGAGCGAGGTCTCTTTGCACGTTGTTATTCTGAAGAGAGTCGAATGCTCTCAGGATTTACTGAGGAGTTAGACAAGATTGATTGTGAATTCTACAAAGATGAGGAGGAAGGAGAATGAGCGAACTAGGTGAGATATATCAATCATTATACGAAGAGCAGGAAATACTCGTAATTCCTGTTAGAATGAAAGAAGAGCGATTACGCATACCATCTGATGATGAAGAGTTTGCTATTTTGGGAGCTGACTATTTCTTCATAGATAGTCCCCTAATGCTCTTTGCACCCAAGCTGGTGATGGAGGCGTGGTTTTTTGCTGGCCGTACTCAGCCAGGAAAAGACCTACCTATAGAGGTTCATGTTCCTGTAGATTTAGAGTCCGAACATGGAGGTGTTCCGATTAGGAGGATGAAATTCATCAATGAACAGGAATATGCAGAGATGGTCTCAGAGATTCAGAGTGGCCAGATTACAACGTACATGTCTGAATAACAGAGTTTACTTTTCAAAGAAGTCTTCATCCACTTTCTTAATTGCAAAGGATGATTTTTCAATAACGCCCACATTGTGTTTTACCATCAATCGTGTGAGTTCCTTTCCATCAACTACAGCCACTTTCTTTTCAACAAGGGATTCTGCAGCCTCTCTAGCAGGTTAAGCAAACGTCCCCTGAGAAAGAAGTACTATACTCCTTCTCCCTGCGATGTCGAGTACATAACACCAACTGAAGCATTGGTCATGGATTATATTACACGCACATTCCACATGATGTATCTCAAAGAAGAGCCACATATGTTCAAGTCAATGTTCCAAATCGAAAAACAACCCTTCGTAAATACTGCACGTTCCTTGGTCAAGAGAGGTGTTCTGAAACCAATGTATCTCGTGTCCCCACGACTGCCAACACTGGCTACTATTGCCCACGGTGAACCAAAGAGCATCATTTCTCTTGCGAACGCCCTTCTGGCAGGGTCTTCTACATGTACTGCATTCGTCTGTAACAATGGGACGGATGGAGTATTTCTCTCTCGAATACCACTCTCAGACCTAGGGGAACTTGCTACATCACTTCCACAAGCAGAAAAAGAAAATGGGATTGCCATTAGATGTCTGCGACCTCGTATCCTTCGAAGCTATAATCATACAATATTCCAGAGGATACTGAAGGATGATGGAACATGGGATGATGATGTGAGTGGTTTTCTGTCACAGGCTCGCTCAAAGAGGATTGAGATAGCTAGAGAGCGGGAGGAGTAAGATTCTTCAATAACTGTATCTCTGCTTCATGTTTGGTGTGTTTTGTAAATGAATGGAAAACCAGAGATGGGATTACCTAATGAAATTCCGGACATGAAATTCATGGCTCTTTTGAGAAGTACAGATAAGAGTATCAGACAATTTGACCAATCTACATATGAGTCAATGCTTCCAAGTTTGATGGTCTACGTTGATAACATGTTAGATCTTCAACTTGAGATTTGAATTCAAACATGGTGACAATTTCAAAGGTGTTTTTCAGTGGTCTGTCTTTCTCTGCATTCCAGAAGAAACACTATGTTGCTTTGTATGATATCTGAGAATTATCTTTGAGGTACCCATCAATCATTTGATGTTGAAGCAAACCGTCTAGTGTTGGACTTCTTGATATGAACAAGATTCCAATTTGCAGTTTTCATAATTGTATTTTCTAACTCGGTATTTTCGAGTAATCCTGTAATATGCAAATGGATACATTGTAATCCAATACGTTACGAAGGTATATCTTATGAAAATCAAACTAAGTCCTAAGCATCGTCCGTTTGCAATCAACGTGACAACGGCGTATAGCACTGAGTTTGCTAAACTAATACGTGAACTGGAAAAGAAACGAGCTTTTGAAAGCATCAAAGGAGAATTTGAAATCTACCGGAGCGGCGAAGGCAAAGTTACAATTGAGATCAAATCAGATTTTCTAGTAGTCGAATGATACAATATGAGTGCGTGTGTGAGAAAATGAGTAAGAAGGACATGCAGCATTATGTTTCTCAAAGTTATCTGAGAAATTTTTCTCCTGATCAACAAGCCTATCAGAAGCACAAGGAAAATCTTGAGAAAAAAGATAGAAAAAGAATTCGTGAAAGGATGAAGATACATTATTTTGAGATTGAAGAGTATAATTTTGACTTTAAGAAAATATCTTCTCTTGCCAGTGTAAATCGTTTCTTACTACCTACTGTAGATAAGCTAGTACAAAAGATTGAGGATAAACTTGGACTTCTTAGAGAGATTATCAACAACAGGTCAGAAGAATTTCTTTATCAAGATAATAATCAAGATACGCTTGTAGAAATTGCAAATTGTCTAGCTGGGAGGTCAATAGTTTATAGGAGCCATCTAATAAGATTTTGCAGGTCACAACAAGGATCACTCATCACTAAGGATGGTGTTACTTGGGCTGATCTTCTCTACACTGATGTTGGTCCTGATTTATTTCAAACAATGCAATTTACTAGAGACAATAAAATTATCTTACCGTTGATGCTGCGAGCTTTTAGGTTAATTATACATGAAGAAGGAACTAACGGAACATTTCTCAAAGGTTTGGAGAAGAAGGGTATTTATGAAAATGAACTTATCCAATCGTGGACCATGAGTCTGCCACCAATAGAGCCATTCCTTCCAAAATCACTACATCCAATCTTACTTGAGAACAAATCAGAAACGCAATTCATTGCCGGTGATGTGTGTGTAGTAAAAACAGAGTACCTAGCAGATGATTTGCGTACGAAAATTCCAGTATACCATTTTCCAATAAATGAAAAATATGCAATACTTTTTCTGGAGAATGCGGAATTTGACAGTAAAATTCCAAGAGTTATTAGAGATAAATGGGATATTTTCAAGTGGAACAGAGTGATATACAATAATTCTGTAAACTACCTTTTCTCAAAATCCCGTGATGCATTATTACTTGTAACCCGTCTTCCTAAAGGAATTGAATCAACTATAAAAGACTTGAAACGAAGATGAGTAGACAGTTGCACTCTAGTGGTCGGATATTGAATTAATTACGAACTACCAATATTCTCAATAAGATACCCAAGTACTGAAAAATCCGTATTGCATCCTCAGATGTATGGACCGAATAGTACCTATTTTTTTTACAAACTATTCAGAAAATCCTTTAGTAAACCAAGACATCTAGGGCAAAATACTGCTGATTCAATTCTATCTAATGTATGTCCAATCCAATCACTTGGCACACTCAATCCTTGTCTCATGACACATTTTTTCTTGCAGTGATAACCATATATATCCTCAAC
>JAEOSL010000121.1 GCA_016840385.1 Candidatus Thorarchaeota archaeon
TGGTCTATTCTATACACGAATGCTCGCTTTAACTGACTATTGGTTCTACCTCAATCTCGGAATGACAACCGCAGGTCAAGCCTTCACTGATTCACAGTTTGCAGATTTGGACTTAGCAATAGCTAATGGTGCGGTGGAAGATGCTGGTGACACAGCCAGTTGGATGGGTCTATTCGGTGATGACTCACTGGAACAGACTGCTAAGTGCATCATGAGTCTTCAGACACGACATGGACCTAATGCAGGAACCTTGAGAGTTGAGATGCATTCCGATGCATATCTCTCAGTGATTGCACCAGATGATTCAACCACCATAGGGTATAATCATACATCAGGAACAATTATGACACCTTTAGGAGCTACCTACAGTGGAGCAGCTTCTGAACCCCAAATAATTGAGATTCCTAACCCTGAAACAGGTATATGGACAATTGTGGGTGATGGTAATGCAACTGGATCTTTTAACCTAGTCATCACTATGCTCAGCCCCGGAGGTTTACCAGTATTCAGTCAATCCTACAGCGATTACATAGTCAATGGTACAACATCTTGGGAGGTGTCGCTCAAAGTTATGAGGTTCAATGCAATGATGCCGAATATGCTCCTTGCAACGATGGTTGGTGAATTGTCCATTGAGTATGACTATGATGTCACAATCTCCAGTTTGGATGTTACCTACTCTGATCCTGCTACTAATGCCATAGTAGAAGTTACTGCAGAGAGCTCTGATCCAATAATAGATGATATTGAAGACACAGAAGCCCTAGAACACATTTGGTATCTTTATAGTACCATAGATAACTCCACACCGGTTCTATCTGGTGAATTAGTCTGGAATATTGGAACATCTAGTTGGACTGGGCAAGCGGATACGTCATTAATAACGAATGGAGAATACTATTTCTCAGTATCATTCCGTACAATTCGCACTGCATCTACGGTAAGAAATCAGACCGAGTCAATCACAGTAACGCATTATCTGTCAGGTTCCCTACCTACTATATCATATGATCAGGACACTCAGACTATCGAGTCAGGAGGCTTTGCTACTACCAGTACATACTTCCCACATGGAGTTGTAGATGATATTGAGGCCACAACTCATACATGGTATCTGTATGATGCAACATCTGGAGGAAATCAGGTAAAGACTGGGTCATTGGTTTATGGAGCTGGTGAATTCTCAATTGCAAATATATCCGTTGATGACTTAGCAGTTGGTGATTACTACCTACGTATTCACATAGTGACTTCACAGGCAAGTCTTTGGCTCAATGGTAGTACATCGGCACTAACTGTAATTGCATCGACCACTACAACAACTACTACTACCACAACGACCACTACAACAACTACTACTACTACTACTACTACGACAACAACAGCTGGACCATTAGATCCTGCAATTCTGTTCCTTATCCTATCGATTGGAATAGGAGTAATATTTGTAGTGATACTTGTTGTAATAATCAAAAAGCGATAGCAACAGAACAATATAATGTAGGGATGAAACAATCCCTACATATCTTATTTTTATTTGAATTAATTAATAGATCAATCTCTCTTGGTTTTCATGAAAGCTAACGAAGGATTCAGAACGGCATAATCTACATCGAACGTCGTCTATCAATGAATATCACGCAAGCAACAAGTAGGAATAAAATAGGAAGAGGAAGGAATACTGGTTTCACTGGGTCACCATCAGGTGACAAGAATGGACCTAGACCAAAGTACCAGGAGATATACACGGGTAGAGAAACTAAAGCTACATGCAGTTCACTATATGCTGCTGCAAGTAATGTCATTTTTCGACTTGATTTCCCCAAGCAATATCTTAGAAATTGCAGAGGGAGAAGTAGTCTGATAACGATGGAATCAAAATATCTGAATGGATTCTGAAACCAGAAACCTACTTGCCAGGCAGACTCTATATACTGCCACACCACTGCTTCAATTGAATTTGGACCAGGTCCCAGATCAAAGTGGATTGCAAAAGGTGCGAAGAGAACTATAAGAATTACCAAGATCATAGTCAAAATGATTCCAAGATAATTGTGTTCACTGGAATTAACTAAATCGTTAGTCAATAATCTCTACTCCAATTGGTGTAAAGACTAAAGGCTATGTTATAATGGGCATTGCTTCACGCAATCTATCTGAACAATCACTGATATCGAAGTTCATCTATGGTTTCTTCATAGAATTTTCCTACGCCAACTTCAGCTCCTCAATCATTCCGAGCTGCCTTCAGTTCATCCTGCATAATACGACACCTATCAAGCCATAGAACTTGATAGTCATTTGAACTAAGTATTCTATCCTTGAGATCAGCAATCGTGTCAATCTTTTCCTCTTTACACCATTGAATACAAATTCGATATGCATTCCAATCCATCTCTAGATCTTCCCATTCACATTCGACTTCCTTGTATCCTTGAAGGTACCACGCAAGAAGTCGAGTATGACCATCGGTGGAAACAAGATTACCATCAAGCTCCTTGATTGGGATTGGTTCTAAATCATCTTCCATCCCAGATTCAAATACTTTCATTACTGCAGCAAGTTTGGCAGAACTAATGTAAATCTGACTGAGTTGAATTTTATCAATTGAGAGTTGAAATCGACCCATGTTCTCTGTCATAGATTACGGCGATATAAGCAACAAGGTGAATACTAGCACTCTAAAATTCGACCTCGTATATTATCCGAGTCTTTCAGCAGATTTGTCGAGGTTTCAGCCACTATACGCTCGAAGTCATCAAGTGGAATAGCTGAACTGATCCCGGTCATCAATAGCCTACTGAAACGATGACTGATGTCTGACCTATAACCTACAATTTATTGTGAGTGAATTTCACATGTAAGATATTTCTATGTTCCACCCTTCTCCTGCCAGTGTCACCACCTCTTCGTAATTCCTCGGAATTACAAAAATTAGCAAGAGCTTTGTCAATATTCATCGGGATGGAATCCCTCCTGAAGACCTGGCTTCTTTCTCCTGTCTTGATTCTAGAGCATCACTTCCAACAACAGAGAGCTCTTCCACAGTTCTTACCACGGCGGGGTCATTATCACTCTCACCAGTTCCATCACTGTAACTAGCAAGGTCCGATTGGACAAAGTGAACAGCCGCGGACTCTCCAGAACCTGATGATTGTTCCTTCTTGGAGAGTAAGGACTTTCCTTTGGAAGACTTCTTAGAACTCTTCCTAGAGACTTTCAGTGGCGCACGTCGATTAGTTGTTCCTCGAACAACTGACCTAGTCCACATACCTAGTCCTTTCATAATATTCTATTTTGATGTGAGTATATTAGCTCATACAAATTAAGTTGAATCATCATAATCTCAAAGGAACTCTCATAGTTCATGGTGGGCTTTTGGTTTTAACAAAGGTGTATTCTAACACTCCATAAATCTGCCGCGTATGTTATCCGAGTCATCTAGAAGATCAGTTGATGTTTCTGCTACTAGTCGTTCAAAATCATCCAGAGGAATTGTTGAGGTAACCCCAGATATTAACATCCTACTGAAACGATAACTAATGTATTCCTGTAATTCTTTGAATGAACGCAGAGTCACGCGTAACCCAGAGGAGTCCCTACAATCAACAATCTCTACTCGAGCATCGAATCCTTGCTTCCCAAGCTCTTCGACTTCATCAAGGGCTTTACGAATCTCTTCCCATCCTGACAATTCAAGTTCAGACATATCTGCTCTTTGTTCGGGCACGGCATCATCTCTACTGGTAGCTCTATCATATACCAAGTATGGGACAAGATAATCCCCTATCTCGGAGGTTCCGAGCTTATTTGTCAATCACGGTTATTGCGTCTTCTTAATGGCGAGTAAGTCTTCAAGGAAGAGTAAGCCAAAGAGAAGGTCTCCAATTACTACGATTGCAACCATAAGGGATGCTTGACCTAATAGGAAATATCCCAAACCCATAACAAATACCCAGGTTTTCTCGAAGATTGAAATCTGAATCAGACCATAATTTTCGGTAGTACTTTTACTGATGAAATAAAATCCCAGCCCAAATGCAAAGACTAGACCAAAGAAAGAATCGAACCAAAGCAATGTTGGCGGGGGATCCATTGGTCCTGCAAGTGAGAAATATCCAATGTCTATTCTTGGTAATATTAGAAAGCCTACAGCTAGAATCCAGTTCCAGATGGCTGCGATTGTGTACATGTTCTTGTGATATGATGATCGCTCCAAGTAATCACTCTCGAAAGCAAGTTCCTAGTAATCGGGCATATAACTACGTGGAATGAATAGACATCCTTTTGTGATAACTAAAAAGGAAGTGTCGCTTGTGTATCAACAATGAAATATTTCCTTGATTCAACCGTTGCTCAAAAGATTCTGGAAGCGCTGGAACAGGAAAAAGAAGAGATTGCTATCTCGCTGGACCTAGGTAGAACGACCACAAAGGTGACGCTCAGAGACTCAGATTGGAATAGTACACAACTGGAAAAGATTGCACAAGATTCTGACACGGTATACTTCATCGAAGATGGCGATGCGTTCAAAGCTGCAATTAGTACAACACAATTCTACAAGTTAATGCCATCAGGAACAGGAACCGCTCCTGCATTAGTGATATCGGGAGTAGCAATGCATCGTGTGAAGGACATGGATCCAAGAAAAGATGCAGCAATGAAAGCAAAGCTGTGTGCAAAACCTGGAGATGATATGCTTGAGATTTGCACAGGTCTCGGATATTCTACAATCGAGTGTCTCAATCGAGGAGTTCGGAGCATCACAACCATAGAGAAAGATAGTGATGTTATCCAACTAGCCGGTATCAATCCGTGGTCAAGTGAGCTCTTTTCGGATTCAAGAGTAAACCTTGTTCAGGGAGATGCTGTAGAGATAATAAGTGATTTCGAAGACGGTAGTTTTCATTCGATCCTTCATGACCCGCCAACATTCACTATGGGAGCAGATCTATACACCCGAGATTTCTATGCCCAATTTTACAGAGTACTGAAACGCAAAGGAGTTCTTTTTCATTATGTGGGGTCTCCAGGGTTGAAATATAGAAAACGTGACGTGCAGAAGGGAGTCATGCAACGACTTCGTGAAGTTGGTTTTAGACAGGTTGAAAGAAAAAAGGAAGCATTAGGCATATTTGCTAGAAAGTAGGTATGAATATTTCACATGGATTAGGTAATCATTTGTTTGTACATCGCAGTTTCCATATTGTTCAATGCGGCTTCAAGCTGGGGATCAATCTTGAGGGCTCGTTTATAGCATTCAAGAGCCCTTGTCACGTCACCCTTTTCTCTAAGAGCTACACCAAGATTATTCCATCCTACTTGATCATCAGGGGCAAGTTCTGTATAACGCTCAAGGAAAGGTATTGCTTCACTCCACCTGTTTAGAAACCAGAGAGAAGTACCGTGACGAAGTAAGATTTCTGATTGACTCTTTCGTTTTGATAAGCTTGGTTCATAGAAGCTCACTGCACCTTCATAGTTAGTACCCTCATAACATAGGTTTCCTACTGCATTCAAAGCAACAACAGAACGCGGATCCAATTCTAAGGCCATATTGAGTGCAACGAGCGCAGAACTGAATTTTGATTTCTTCGCATGACAGATGCCCCTCATCTCCCAAGCCTCAGAAATTCCCTCATCTTTAACGATGATATAAGAGGTTACTTTCTGAACAGTCTTGCAGTCATCAAGATGAAATGCCGCACGAGCGAGCACTACAAGGATCTTGATATCTTCTCCATCAAGTTCCAAATACTTACACAGAGTGTCCTTAGCCTCGTTGTAGAATCCCTGAGAGAACTCCAGCATTCCAAGACTGACAATAGGTTCAGTCCAATCGGGTTCAAGGGTAATGGCTTTCTTGTAACATTCGCGTGTGTTTTCATTATCATTGAGGGCTTGGTAGACCTGACCAAGAGCGTACCATGCCTTTGCAAAAGATGGGTCAATTTCAATAACAGCTAAGAAAGCGTCCCGTGCAGCTATTGATTCCCCAAACTCTTGAAATCGTAAAGCACGACGAAATAGAGAAGTAGGGTCCTCTTTTGATTGATCCGGCATGAAATGCTCACGTGTCCTATGTCCCAAACAGACAGAATCTCACAAGGAATACTCTTGAAAGTTTGTCATACAAATAAAAACAGCAGAAGAGGCGAAAATGCCCCTTCATGCCAGAGTACTGATTCTATGAAATCAGGTCCTCTTCTTCATATAGATAACAACAATAGCTACAAGGGCGACAGTCAAACCAATTCCTACGACTAAGAGTAGTGGATCTATTCCAAACGGAGTTCCACCTGTAGAAACTAAGAACTGAGTATATCCTGTGTAGTTACAACCAACCAAGATAACATATCCAGAGGAATCCAAATCTTCTGAAAGTGTAAAGAATGGATAGTTAACTAGCGTCTGCTCAGCTCCAATTGCGATCAACGAATCTAGTTCTACGCCACTTTCATCGAGAATAGATATTGCGTCTTTACTTCCAAGTCGAGGACTCAAGCACTCCATACTCAGTGTGATGGTTACATTTTCGCCTGTGGTAACTCCACCGGTAATGCTTGTAGCTTCAAAGTCCACTCTAGGAGTCATCTCAAGAAGATAATCAAATGCACCAATGAGATCTTCCCACAAATCATTGATAGCTGACTCAGCTGGAGCAAAATAACCATAGATTCCCTTCCATTCACGAATGATATGCGTGGAGTTATTTTCGATGATTACCATTGCTGCATCCTCGTGAACAGATGCGTTTGTGTAGACCTCGAATGTAATAGGTACTGTACATCCACGTTCTACATACATCCATTCACCCCACCCACCTGCCAGAGCAGAAGAGATACGACTCTTACTACGCTCAGGATAACCTGCAATGTCATTGTAGCCATCAGGTAAAATGTCGGTGTAGTCACTAGCAATCTGATAGTAAAGGGTTGGTTCTTGCCAGTTACCTACTCCATTTTGTGTAAAGTAGGTTGCATTGATTCCAGAGTGTACAGAATATGCCATCGCAAAACTATGATTCAACGCAAAGTCCCTGAAGGCCTGTGTTTCTGGTTCCGAGAATGGTGCTGAACCTCTGTACACTTGAGTCGTAACGTCAGTTTCACCTTCGGCCCACCAGCTGGGATAATTACGATTTAGATCTACAAGTCCAATTTCATCCTCGTTTACTAAACCATCACCATCATCATCAATTCCTTCATAGTAATAATAATCATAGTCATCGATATGGGGAATATCTGCAGGATTGTCTTTGGTGTAGACATAGAATTCAGAAATGTGGCCATCGCCATCAACGTCGTTTGCAACATCCTCGCTGAATAATCCGTCCCCATCATTATCGTAGGGTCGTAGATTCTTCCTCAGCCAGTAATCATGGTCATTGACTACCACATCAAGAGCATCAGGATTGATAGTCAAAATTACATAGATCTCCTGCGTATCGACATACTCGGTCAATTGCGCATCATTGCCATAACCATTTACCAATCGTAGAACAAATCGGAGAGCCATCTCAATGGATATTTGCTCACGACCATGATGATGTGCAACAACTAGAGTCTTAGCTTTCTGAACAGTATTTTGCCCATTCGTGATTCGAATACTGGTGATGTTCTTTCCTTGGTAACTCTGACCAATTACTGTGATATCAACAAGTTCCTGTACACTTGAATGAATATTTTCTATTTCTTCATCAACCTCTGCTGAATCATGCCATTGATTGTCGTATAAGAGGGTAACATTCTCCCACGTACGGGTTATTGATGGAACTACTACTTCAACGATGTTGGGTACGTCATTACTGACCTCAGCAGCAGCTGTTCCCATAGGAAGTATTGCAGCAGATATGATAAGAACTAGAATGAAAATATGATTTTTTGACGGTGTGATCTCATTTCACCTCGTTCTTACGAGATTGCAGACGACCGGACAATCATCTGAAATCTAGAGTACGGTTTCTACCTATATTCCGTATAATAGGGGTTTAGTTTCGCGTAACCTCTCTCTTTCTCTCAGAATGTTGCTAATTTTTCTCATGAATACCAACAAATTACAGTTATAACATATTAATTGATATTAGGATTGGGAATCAGACACGCCAGAGTGTATTTCATAGACCTATAGTTTATGAAACCGATACTAGTGACATGTATGTTTTTCTAAATGTAAGTGATAATCGATGAAAGCTGAGGTCGAATCTATGACAGATGTACAGACTGCTACACCATGTGGAAAATGTAGCTGTGTTATTATGTACAAGACCGAACAATGTGTCTTTTGTGATCCTGCAGCTAAGATTCTTGAAGACGCACTATCAAGTTTTGGTCTTCCCTCTAGTGCGGTCGTCGAGGTGGATGTAGAATCAGATGATCATTGTGGATGTGGTACAGAAGATGTTTCCATGCTCCCCACAATCAAAATATGTGATGCAAGAATTACTGGTCTTCCAGATGAGCAAACTCTCAAAGATGCCGTACTCCGAGCAATCATGAAAGATTGCTTTTGTGAATAATCACGTCTTACTCTTTCTTCCAAACGTATGTGAAATCACAACAATCGTCGCCATTCATCAGAGTCTTTTCTCGAACTAGTTTGATATTTGGATGATAGACATTTGCTGAAATAAAATCAAGATCACACATCGTAAGTAATCCTAGATGAGGGGCATCTAATTCGCGCATCATCTTGGCCCAGATGCACTCCGTTACTTTGTAGGTAACGCTTTCTGCGTCATTACTGGTTGTTTCACATGTATGTGTCTTTGATACATGCTCAGAAACCCACATCTCATCCATATGTTTCTTGAAATCTTCAAAATTAGTGATCTTGACTCCAGCATCTTCAAGATATTTCTTGAGCCCATCAACGGTTCTCTTTTCCGCCCACTCTCTGAGAATTGTGTGAGCTTTTTCCTTTCCTAGTACTCGCTCAAGTTCCCTCTGTAAAGCAACTTCCCCTGCCATTGAATCCTTGATGTACTGTCCATAGGTTATGTCAAGTTTCTCATCGAATTTGTGCGTCTTAGTGGTCGTCATGGGTTGGCCTCTTTCTGCAATATTGTGCAGAGAAATGACGTAATGTTTGCATATTAGCTGGTTCATTAAAGCATTAATCAACCCAGTTAGAAATCAACACGAATAGTTTCCCAGCGAACTCGACCTTTTTCTACTGCTTCCTTGATTTTTCTCTCAGTGCGATTCAGTGTAGCATTTCCAGTCTTGATATCTGCAAGAACAACGGTAATCTCTTCATCAGAGTCGCCATCTTTCACCGCAGTATAACCATCAAAGATGAGGTAATCAATCGGAGCTCCAATGAAACGTGCATCAGAGGGATTATGTTTGAATACTTCAGGTACCATTGGGACCATGTGTTCAGCAATCTTTCCCTTGATGACATATCGACTTCTATCAGCAGCGTCCTTTCTCACTGAAGATTCCTGTTCAGCCCAGGTTTGACGAAACTCCTTTTCCACCATCGAAATTCTATGCCGAAGTTGCATTCTCATAATCAAGTAGACAGAAGCTGCAATGACTAGGCCAATGAAGAGTCCAATCAGCGTTTCACTAAGAGCCATACTAATTGAGGGATGTTATAGCATATATTCTCAGGTAATAGCGGGGTATTCGCTGGAGAATACATTTCTAATGAAAAAAAAGGAGATGTGGGGGAACTAGTCCCCCCTAATTTTACTGTGGTCGAATCCTAGGTATCACCGAATGTATCAGAAGATGATAGATCCGGGCATACACTGGTGTCAGCAGGATAATTGTAGGTAATCCAGAGGTTACAAGCGGTAGCATAACGAATCCAAGTGCAACGAGTGTTGCATACGATTCCACAACCAGCCCTGCTGCTACAATAATCAACAATGTGAAGACAAACCCAACAACAGACAGAATTGTCAGTTTGAAGAGTGACTTACCATTGCTGAGGTCATATGTAGCAAGACCTGCAATTAGACCGAGTAGTCCGTATCCAATAGCAGGAAGAGTCATTGTGACCACTGCTCCATAGATTAGGAAATCAAACAGAACAGTTCCCAGATAACCTGTCAGAAAACCTGCAATTGGTCCTCGAATAGCACCAATAGTAGGTATGATAGCTAAAGCAGGTAGAAATCCGAACGGGAATAGATCAACCATCAGGTATGGTGCAGGAATCTGTGACACTAGAATGAACAACACAATCCCCACAAGTGTATAGATTAGAGTCCATACAATTGCATCTGAGGTGTTCATCTGGAATTTCTCAAGTATTGTTGTTTTGGAAACTTCATCAGACATTTTCTATACACCTCACATTATCACCAGATTGTAGGTCCCCGGAGCTAGATCTAGAGTA
>JAEOSL010000023.1 GCA_016840385.1 Candidatus Thorarchaeota archaeon
GTTTTCGACCCTATGACCCGGGTTCGAATCCCGGTCGGGGCACCATTCTCCTTTTACAACTTCTTCTCTAAGAAGAACTTCTTGATACCTTCTGGATATCCTTCAAAGACACCCACTATCCTGTATCCTATTTTTTCGTAGAATTGTGATGCTTGAAATGAATAGCTCGAAGTATTAGCAGACGCACATCCTTCTTCTTTTGCCATTCCTTCAACTTTCAATAGAAGGTTTCTTCCGTATCCCATTTTCCTGAATCTTTCATCTATCCAAAGGTGATCAATAGTCAAGCTTTGGTAGTAGGTTCGACCTCTTATTCCTCCAACGACTTCACCGGTTTTACTTTTCAGAGTTAGACTGATACTGGTTCCTGGTTGGGTAGAAAGCCCTCCTGACTGTTCAATATTGTAGTCGCGGAGCTTGGTGCTGATAACCTGCCAATTTTCATTGGTCATTTCACTGATAACTATGAGTTTGTTATCACTAGTATCGCTATTCATCCATATCCCTCATTAAATCGATTATTGATCAAGTCCACATTTAATTCAAAGAGAGTCGCATATTGAAATCTACTGAGTCATAGGAATGAGTCAAAGAACCTGAAGAGATTACATCTATCTCATTTCGAGCGTATTCCCTGACATTATCTTCGTCTATGCCTCCAGAGGCTTCTAGGATGACATTCCCACGAACACCCTTACTCTTGAGAACCTCTATCAGACCACCAATATCCTGAGGTGAGAAATTATCAAGAAGGACAATATCTGCACCTGCACTGATTGCTTCTTCAGTTTCCTGAAGGGTACGTGCTTCGCAGGATATCTTCTTACTGAATGATACTGCGTCTTTGGCTGCACTGACTGCTTCATGAACCCCTCCAACTGCGGTTATGTGATTATTCTTGATGAGGACCATGTCATCGAGTGCATATCGATGAGGGTCTCCCCCGCCAATGACAACTGCACGTTTCTCAAAGAATCTGAATCCAGGAGTGGTCTTTCGTGTACAGGCGATCTTCACCTTGGGATTTACCTCTCTGGCTACACTCACCATTCTATAGGTCTTTGTCGCAATCCCGCTCATGCGTTGAATGATATTGAGAATCAATCGTTCCACTGTGAGTAGTGTCCTTGCCTTACCTCGCAATCGCATAACTGGGTCCTCAGGATTTACCCAGTTCCCTTCAAACGTTAGAATTTCATAGGTGAGACCTGTCAAGTAAGCGATAGCCTCAGCCTCTTTGATACCTGCAAGTATTGCCTTCTCCCTCGCATATAATGTAGCAAGAGCGGTTTTATCTTCAGGAATCGTAACATTCGTTGTTAGGTCTCCTGATCTAACATCTTCCTCAAGGAACTTCTTCAGGGTTTCAACAATCTCGGGTGGTAGTGTATTCACATGATCACCTCAACATTTTGGATGACTGGGGTCTCTCACGACATTACCCCTTGGTTTTTCCTCACCAAATATTTCAGCTTGAAAGGACATGAACTCTGTCTTTGGATCTTTCCATGCATCTTCTGGAAGTCCCGCCTTGTTACAGGTGTGTTCTAGATATTCTAGAGTATTCCATTTCCAATCCACAGGTACTTGTGGTAGTAAAAGTCCTCTCCACCTTCCCTGTACAGCAATTAATCCATCACGACCTACTTTCACAAGACTCAGCAAATCTTCTGGTTTTGAATACTCAATCTTCTCTGGAGGTGTCAAGACACTAAGATCTACAATGATAGTATCAAGTTCTCTTGGTGTTAATGGCAGAAAACGAGTATCGTTAACTGCAGAATCTATAGACGAGTCGATAACAGCTTCAACCAGAGGTTGAGATGGATAGGGTCTCCCAATACAACCACGTAATGATACTCTGTTCCCAGATATAGAGTTCAGTGTCACAAAAACTCCAGATTTTTGTCTGAGATGTTCTGCAGTGTCCTTTGGTGGTTCAGACTTCATTTTCTGAGTCACATATTCATCTACAGTTTTTCTAGCAAGTCTTACGAGAAAATTCCCATCTTCATCTGAATATGCATTGGACACGTTGTATCAACTCACTCACAAGTATGAAAATTCACCGTTATTTGTTTTGAGTAATTACCGTTCCCCGAAACTTAGACATTCCTAGACATCGAATCCTGGATGAAGTTCGGTTCCTGTTTCATCGAGGTAGCTCTCTGCAGATTCTCTGAATCTGTTAGGAGTCTTACATCCTCTTCGCAGGCGTTTTTAGTCTCCGGCAAACTGACGGCGACTAGATTCAGTGCGGCATTGAGGTCCCTATCGATTACTAGACCACACTGTTCACAATGATACACTCTCTCTGTCAGAGAGAGTTCCTTCTTTCTGTACCCACACTGTGAACACTTCTTTGATGAGGGGAAAGTCCTTGAAACAACAACGAGTTCAGAACCGTACCACTGGCACTTGTACTTCAGTTGTCGCCTAAACTCATAGAATCCTACATCAGCAATGACTCGTGCCAACCTTCGATTTTTCATCATCCCTGACACAAGCAGGTCCTCGATCACTACCTTACTGTGGCTCTTAGCAAGATAGGTCGTCACCTTGTGTAATGTGTCCTGTCTGATGTTGAAGACTCTAAGGTGTAGCATTGCAAGTCGTAATTTTGCTTTCTCGCGGTTCTTACTCCCTTTCTTTTTTCGTGACAGGCTCTTTGAGAGCTGTTTCAATTTCCTCAAACGTCTTCCCAGAGCCCGCGGGTTTGCAAAGACGGTCCCATCAGAGAGTGTTGCCAGATTCTTCACTCCCAAGTCCACTCCCACTGGTACCCCTCTTACGTGCTGTGGGTCAATGATATCCTCCTCCACAGTGACTGAAACAAACCACCTGTTGGCTCGTCGCCGCACAGTGGCTGAGAGGATTTTCCCACTATTGTACTTCTCTCTCTGCTCCTTGATTCGAATCTTTCCAATTCTTGGGAGCTGGATTGTCCGCTCATGGAACCTAATGGATCCATACAATCTGAAGCTATCCTTGACACCTCTCCTCTTGAAGCGAGGAAATCCTACCTTCTTCCCAGACTTGAGTCCTCGATAGAAATTCTTGAAGGCTCGATGAAGGTCTCTCAGTGCCTCTTCCGGTGCACACTTAGAAGTTTCATACATCCATGAGAAATCTGTTTTCTTCAGGGAGTTGAGGAGCTTGTGCTGCTTCATTGCATCAGTGAACCGATCGTTCCCTTGATTGTTCTTATATTGTGCAATCCTTTTTTCAAGGCCCCAGTTATAGGCAAAACGAGCTACTCCTGCATGTTGAGCAAGGGTTGACCTCTGGGAATTGTTTGGATCCAGTTCATACCTGTAAGCTCTGTTGATCAACATTCAGGTTCAGCATATCATCTTCTATACAGCTAATAAGCTCATACAAGAATTCTCTTTATTCAACTGCAAGTTTTATTGATTTCTAGGTTAGTCTAGGATTTATGCAGCTGTTTACTACGCCTTACGTACTGGTACTGTTCCTACAATTCCTGGACCTACCATAAATTCACCTTCATGATACACAATTTGCCCATCTACAATAGTTGTGACAGGTTTTGCCAGTACTCGACGCCCTTCAAACGGTGTAATTTTTGCCTTAGAATGGAAGTCTGCTCCTGAAACATACCACTCTTGCCTCCGAACTAAGACAATATCTGCATCATATCCTTCTGTTAGTATTCCCTTATTCGGAATTCCCAGTATCATAGCTGGCCCTGAACAACAGCATCTAAGAAAATCAATCCAACTCATCCTCCCCTCGAAAACTTCTGTGAGCATCAATGGCAAAGTAGTTTCAAGACCTGGAATCCCGGAAGCTGCTTCAAGGAATGGCGCAGTCTTCTCAGACATTATGTGGGGTGCATGATCAGAGGCTACACAGTCTATTGCACACTTAATACACAGTGCTTGGGTAAGCATTTGAGTATCATATGGTGACCTGAGCGGTGGTAGCATTTTGGCTGTTCCATCATCGTGTGGAAATACATCACCGGACAAAAACATGTGATGTGGTGCTACTTCTGCTGTGAGGGTGTGTTCAGCTCTTCGTTCTAAAATCAGTCTTGCAGTGGCTGCACAGCTTACATGACAAACATGGAGCCTTGCTTCATATTCGACCTTAGCATCGAGAAATGCTTGAAGTGAATTGACCTCACTCTCACAGCTGTGTTTTAGGAAGAACTCCTCTCTAGTTTCAGTTTTCTCATCTTTTGTTGAAGAATCTGGATGGAAAAGAAGTGGGAGATTATGCTTGTTAGCAAGTTTAACACATTTCTTCATTTGTTTCTCATCGTATTGAACTCCGTAGAGTAATGGTGAATGTGGATATACCTTGAGACCAAGTATGTCTGGAACCATAGAAGCGTCAAATATCTTACCAATTCCTGCGTAGAATCCCACGTTCACATATCGTTTTGCTGATGCACTAGCAATTTTTTGATCTAATATTTTACGTGTTAGCACGGGAGGTTTTGAATTGGGCATATCGACAACTGTGGTAATCCCACCAGCAGCAGCAGCCATAGTACCTGTTTCATAATCCTCTTTCTCTGATTGATCCAAATCTCGAAGATGAACGTGCATATCAATGAGGCCAGGAAGAATGTAAAGTCCTCTACAATCTACAATTTTCTTACTTTCTGGTTCTTCACCATGGTTATAGAAACCCTCAATTTTTCCACTATCTATTGCTACAGATTGAATGGACTCTCTATCATTTACAATGATTATTCCATCTTTGAGGACTAAATCTACAACCATTTGACAACCACGTCGGTGTGGTCATTTGTAAGCAGTGACCAATACTATACAGGTGCATTCTACACCTTAAACTTGTTTGCAACGAAACGAGTTAGGTCGGTAGCACTGATCATACCAACCAATCTGTTACCTTCTCCCACTACTGTGAGTGTAGTCAGATTTGCTTCAAACATCTTTGATGCTGCTTCAGCTATGGAATCGTCTGGAGAAACAAGAGGTGGTTGTTGCAACATTGCATCAACAACACGAATCTGTCGTACTTGATTTGCTCTGTGTTTATCTGGAACTTCTACAGTGAATCGTGCCATTGCATCAGCAACCATTCTCTCGGTAATCAAACCAAGTACACGTCCACCATCAGTTACTGGAAGTCCTGAATATCCAGCTGCAAGCATATCCCCGCGAGCTTTCACTAGACGTGTTACAGGATTCACTTGAAGAATATCTTCTGTGGTCATAAGTTCAGAAACTTTGATTTTGTCGAATCTATCAACTAGTTTGGAGATTTGCACTTTAGTTATGACTCCGACAAGTTTGTTATCCTCATCAACCACAGGACATCCGCTCATACCCCGCTCAATCATAAGCTGAGCTACGTCGGTCACTTCGTCATCAGGTCCAACTGTAATGACTGTATCAGTCATTGCGCTTGAAACATGGAGTCTTCTGATTGACATGGCTACAACCTTGCTCACGCCCAATCTATCCGCAATGTCTGCGTATGTTAGAATACCCGTGACCTCTCCATCTTGAACTACAACTAGTCGCTCAATACCCTTCTTATTCAATATCCCTAGGGCATTTGAGAGTCTTTGATCTTTACTTATCGTATCTGGCTCAATCATAATCTGACTTACTTGCATCTTTTAATCCTCCTAAATTGTACACATTACAGAATGACAGGAGCAATCAATCAGTGTCTTCCCAACTCTCACGGCAGGACTCGCAATGATATTGATCATCCTCAAGAACTAAGTCTGTTGAATATTCTCCACAGCTTGAACATTCGCCGCCATAAGCAATGAGTTCATCATCCTCATCTTTTGACCTTTTCTGTGCTTCTTCGTTTCTGAGTCGTAGTGATTCAACAAGAATATCGATAAGTTCTGGAGACCAGCGGAGAATATCTCTTGATGTAATGATTCCCGCTAGTGAATTGTTCTTTAGAACCGCTATTCGTCTAATGTTACTCTTTGCCATGATTCTCATTGCTTCTGTGAGACCAGTTCCAGGAACCACATGAATGATTGGTGAGGACATAATCTCCGATGCGGTTGTTGTTTTCGTATCTTTTTCTTTAGCAACAACACGTCGAACAATGTCAGATTCTGTGATTATTCCTACAGGTCTTTCCTTATCAGTGATAATTACTGAGCCTATATCCATTTTAGACATGGACTTAGAAACCTCAAAGACAGACGCATCAGGGGGCATTGTAACAACATTGACCGCCATGATGTCTTTCACAAACATTGAATGAGTGGAATCTGACACGAACTATCCTCCAATTGCAAGAAGTTGGTTTGACACTCACCGACTAACTGGCAGAGTGTCTTCTCAGGCTGAACTTCAATCTCTCCGATTTTAAATGTGTCTGTATCGCGTTCGAATTACGATTTCTTTACTACTTTTCCACCACCAGCAGGAAGAACGCGCATAAAATCTTCCTGTGGGATTTGACTCACTAAGTGAGATTGTTCTTCAGGAACGAGTTTTTTCAGCATAGCCTGTATTGTCTTGACTACCTGTCCTTTCTTTTCATCACCGGGTATAACTTGAACAAAATACTCAGTTTGAGCCTCTATAGCTGTTATAGGGCCAGATATTGGAATTGCATATTCTTCTTCCAACAATACTCCCACAGCTAATTCTACAGGTACTTTACGTAAGAGATTCTTTGTTCCATATATCATAACTGCACCTGCAGGCAAGTGTTCTCCTGAGGGTGGGCTAAAACTTACTTGCTCTGGATTCACCCAATAAGCATCGCCTCCAGAAAGTCCGTCCTGCCATGCTCTGGAGAATGTCACCGCAAACTGTGCTGCTTCATCTATCGTTTGTTGACTTGGTGCTTCATCCGGGACTTTGATCAAGGTATATGGTGCACCATGAATTGAAGCATGTAGGAAGATATCGTTTGCACTCATTTGACGCTTAGCAATATCCTCATTACTTTTGATATCCCTTCCCCCAATAATCAGGTAACCTTCTGATGATGTGAACCAACGAAACTTTTCATACCACCGTTTCTTTCTGGTCTTTACACGAACCTTCTTGACAGTTGGTTCAGCGATAGTAACTTCTAGTTTCTCTAGTTTTGCTTTTGTCCGGTCAATCTGAATTTGGGCACCCTTTATCTTAGCTTTAGATTTCTTTGCCTGATCATATGCGCGAGAGGCATTGTCTTGAGCAGTGAGTCTAATATCAAGAGTTACTTTGGAACCATTCAGAATAGCTATGATTTGTCCCTGTGATGGAATTATCCTATCGATAATCATGGCTGATGGAATGCCCTTAGTTTTTCCTTCGTCTATTCTTCGAATGATTTCATCCCAAGGATGTCCGTCAGATCTGGCCTTGGTCACAGTTTCGAGAACTTCCTGAGTAATAGTGAAATGAGAGTAGATGAGTTCGCCAAGGACTCGTAGTTTCTCAGCTTTTGTTCTCAGATTGTCAATACCCTGTCCCTGTTTGTCAATGATTCTTTGCAAGCGCTTCTGTTCTTTTGTTTGTGCGCTCTGTAGTTCCTCATCTTCAAGCTCACTATCCGATACACCATAAAACTCGTCAAGAGCTTGGCTAAAAGTATCAAAGGATTCAGATGGTTGATCATTATAGAGTTGGAACGGAAATGGTGAGAATCCTATATAGTCGGAGGTATCCTCATCCTCTGATGGTTCAACATCAAGAATCACACTAGGCTTAGAAACACCTGCTTTTAGTTTCTCAATGAATTCTGCAAATCCTCCCTTCAAATCAGATAGAGTTTGACTATCTATTTCTGGAACCATAACTTTCGGTGCAACTGATGATAGCGCACATATCTCCTCGCAACTCAATGAATCAAGATTTAGCCTACTAGCTAAGGTTCGCACGATATTCGCATTCGAGCCTGCAATTAATTCTTCAAACGACTCATCATCGATACTGAACAAGTCCTCTCCTCTTAGTGGAGGGAATTCATACTGCGCCTTAGGAATGATATCTCGATCTCTCATTCGTTTGTATCGCATTGCTACAAAGATAGTATCTTTTGGGTCCAAGAGAAGCATATTTCCCGTTCCAAACATCTCTGCAACAAGCTTGTAGGATTCATCTTCATTTCCTATCTCTATAATCAGGATTCTATCTAGATCATGCTGTTTGAACGAGATAACTCGTTTATCCCTCAGATACTTCCTCAATACAGCGCAAAAATGTGGGGGCTGACGGGGCGCTTTGCGGGCATACTCTGTAAGATGGGTCCTTGTTCCTGGATGGATGAGTAGGTTTGTAGTGCCGCCTCCTGGTTGGTATAGTTTGAGGACAAAAATATCACCATACTGGTAGATATTCTTGATTACTGCACCTTCTGCAGCTTCACGCAATTCAGGTAGCATGAGGCGAATGTCAATATTACTCATCGAGTCCTTCATTGAAGTTCACATCGTCAACAAACCGACATGATTATAACATAGTCGATTGAACCACCTTCAAATAGGTGGGTTATAGATATGGACCTTACTCCGCTGAAGAACGTCTTCAACCGTATGTTTGGCAAATGGGCTGACACTCCAAATGATCTGCAGTATTATGTCAAAATCTTCTTTGCGCTCATCAGTGCAATTGTTTGTGGTATTGGGGGACAAGCGTTTGCTGGTACAAGAGGTGTCATATTCGGTTTCTTGGTCTATATTCTCTCTCTATTTGCTATTCGTTACTTGTTAGATGTTGATCCTGAGGATCTTGGTGGCATGCGGAAAATGATTACAAACACCCTGTTCTCATATCTCATGCTATGGACCGTGGTCTGGACTATTATCTATGCTTTCTCAATTCCTGGAGCTGCTCTTGCTATCATCAATACGCCCCCTCCAACACCTTGAGAAAACTACAGATTTCACTCCATCTTCCAGTCAATTTATCCTGATTTCTAGTAGAATCTTCAAGAAAGACCAAATAGATTGCGAATCGCACAAACAATCCTTAATAATACACTTGAGAAGATATTAGGGTGCGCAGAACCTCCTACTAACGGGTAAGGTGGGATTCTACATAATGGACCAGCTAGATAAAGACCTAATTCGAATCCTGCAACAGGATGCAAAGAGGCCATTTACTCAGATAGCTGAAGAGCTAAAGCAACCAGATACGACAATTCACTTTCGAGCAAAACGCCTCAAGGAAAACAATACTGTAACTCGTTTCTGTGCGTTAGTACGTCCTGAGGCTTTAGGATTCACAGTAGCTGCACTACTTACCATTGAGATTGGAGGACACATTCTCCCCGAGATTAGTAAGGATCGTACACAATCCTTTGCTGCAGAGCTTGGTAGTGAAGACCAGTACCTCTGGATTGCTGTTGATGACGAACCAATGATTATCCATGCAGTAATTATGGGTGAGAATGAAAAGGATTTGAATCAGCGAGTAGAAACGATACGAAAGTCTCCTGATGTTGTGAAGGTTACAATGAATTCCATGAGTTCTGTTGTAAAAGGTTGGGAGATAAGTGGAAACCCTGAAGAAAGAGATGATTAATCTATGACTCGAACAAAGACCGGCATATCAGGCTTGGATGAGCTGATAGATGGAGGTCTGGTTGAAGGAAGCTCCATTTTAGTTTCCGGTGGTACAGGTTCGGGTAAGACGATATTTGGTCTTCAGTTTCTGTATAATGGTGCATCCAAGTATGATGAACCTGGAGTGTATGTGACCATTGAAACAAGACCCAATGACCTTAGACTTGAGGCTAAGCAATTTGGATGGGACTTAGAGGAATTAGAGAAAAAGAAAGCAATCATCATTGTTGACGCAGCATCAAGTAAAGCTGGGCTTCCCACTTCTGAGAAATACGCAATACGTAGAGGATTTGATGTCAGTACTCTTGCTGAAGAAATCTATCGTGCAGTAGCTGATTCGAAAGCCAAAAGACTCGTAATTGACTGTATTTCAGCTCTTGGAATGAAATTTGATGAACCATCTGAAGTACGAAGTGAACTATTCAGAATCAGTGCATTGCTAAGAGAACTAAAAGTTACATCATTACTGATCAGCGAAACAATTGATCCTGAATCTCACAGTAGAGCTGGTGTGGAACAATTTGTTACTCAGGGATTAATCTCTCTCAATCTATTCGAAGACAATGGAACTCTAAAACGTAATCTACTCATTTGGAAGATGCGTCAGACCTCACATAGTCTCAAGAAGCACATTTTTGCAATTGGAAAGAACGGAATCGAGGTCAAGTCTAGGAAGAGCTCTACAGCAAAGAAGAGCTAGAATAGTGCTAGTAACTGCAACACCAGATAGGCACCTAGCAATATTGGGATTAGTGGGATAACTTCACTTTCATCCGTTTTTATTAGTGAACATAGATATCCGATAGCCAAGGTAATCACAAGTTGTAATCCTACTGCCATAATACCCTCCAGTATTGGATTTCCCCAACTTGCAAATTCTATACCTGGGCTTATGAGTGCAATTGTAAAGAGCACTTTCACATCTGCACCTCCGAATGCACCTATTCTAAACAAGGTGTATCCAAGAATTAATGCGACAAGTGCTGCAGTTAGATGTAGTATTGCATAGTCTACAATATGACTGAATCGTAGAACAACGGCTAGGCCCGTAATCCCTCCAATCAGCAAAGCCTGATTTGGGACTTTTCTTGTACGAATATCAAGAACAGCATACATAATCAACAGACTGGTTGTAAATACAAAGGAAGCAATTGTCGACATTGTAATTATCAATACCATCTATCGTATATCTCCACTGAAATTACTGTGCAGTTTTCAGCATATAGTCACAGTGGTTGAATAGTAATATAGATTAGCCACCTGTTAGCCACCCGGTAGTTGTCTGGAGACCAAATTTAGGTTTCCAATACAACTGTTCAGAAGCTGATCAGATGGAAGATCCTTACCAAGTAATTCATGATACAACATTTCGTCTGCTCAAGAAGGCTGCAACAGTGCTTCCCAAAGATGTTGAAGAAGCCCTGAAAGCTGCTCATGAGCGTGAAACGAATGAAACCGCTAAGACTCAGTTGTCTGCTATTCTTACCAACATGGAAATTGCTGAATCCGGTATTCCGATGTGTCAGGATACAGGAATCATGATTTTCTATGTCAAAGTCGGTGCCAAGTTTCCCTTCATGGGGGAGATCAAGAACGCACTTACAGTGGCAACAAGAAAAGCAACAGTTGAGGTTCCAATACGACCGAATGCAGTGAATCCCATTGTGGGAGGCAATTCCGGTGATAATACAGGTGTGAAGATACCCTGGATAAACTGGGAGATTGTAGGAGGCGACTCTCTTGAAATCACAGCATTTCCAAAGGGAGGTGGCAGCGAAAACGTCTGCATCGTTGGCATGCTAAAGCCCGGTGTTGGCCTAACTGGTGTTAAGAAACTGGTAGTGGACAACGCAATGAACTACATGGGAAAGGCATGTGCACCAAACATCATTGGTGTTGGAATTGGTGGTGGTTCAGATATTGCCATCAAGATAGCAAAACAACAGCTCATGAGACCAATAAATGACAAGCATCCTGAACCTGAAGTTGCTAAAATCGAAGAAGAGATCATGGAGGCTATCAACACTACCGGTATTGGACCAATGGGTCTCGGTGGTAGTACAACAGTCCTCGGTGTCAAAGTCGATTATGCTATGAGACATCCTGCTAGTCTTCCTGTTGGCGTCGCTGTACAATGCTGGGCCGCGCGCCAAAGTAAGGCTGTAATCTCAAAGGATCTGAAGGTCACATACGTGACACATCCAGTGGAGGGAAATTAAATGGTTGAATATCATCTAACTACTCCAATTTCTGAAGAAGATGCTCGAAAACTCAAGATTGGTGACATTGTCTATATTACTGGTGAGCATGTCTACACTGCACGTGATGAAGCTCATGAACGTGCTCTGCATATGTTCGACAAAGGCGAGAAACCTCCAGTAGATTTTGAGGGCAGTGTTGTGTACCACGTTGGTCCTGTTGCCTGGCAGAAGAACGGCAAGTGGGTAATCGTTTCTGCTGGTCCCACGACAAGTATCAGGATGGAACTCTTTGAAGACGAGTTCCTTCGCAAGTACAAGGCACGAATCCTTGTCGGAAAAGGCGGTATGGGTCCAAAGACCTTGGCTGCTTTGAAGGAAGTAGGAGCAGTCTACACTAGTTACACTGGTGGATGTGGAGCTCTTGCTGCGAAAGGTTTGAAGGAAGTTCGCGCCTACCTTTGGGATGATTTAGGTATGCCAGAAGCCCTTTGGGTTATCACTGCAGAGGAGTTCGGTCCACTCTTAGTTACAATGGACTCCCATGGTAGGAGTATGCATGATGACATGGACAAGATAGTCGCTGGGCGTAAATCTGATGTCTATGCAAAAATCGGTGTCAAAGAATAAAACTCTTCAAAGATTTAGCAGGTTTCGACCTGCTATCTCTTGAGTGGCTACTCCCTATCCTTATCAAATTCATCTTCAATACTCTTAACCATCATTCTCATTCGTTCTCTTGATGATATCGAATCACACGTACGCCAAAATGCGTTAATAATCTCAGTTGTATTCAAGTTAGTCCATTTGTGAAATGGATTTGTAAGTACCCAATTCTCCTCATATAACTCAAGCAAGATATGACAATTTGATACATAATTTCTCCCTTGATAATCCACATTGTGAACTGATAATCCACTTCCATATCCTAGACCTCCAATTGCAACAAAGAGCAAATCACTATTCTCCGTAGATGCCATCTGAATGTCTGCTTGAGTGAAATTCCATGGTTGTGGTCGGTTTCCAAACCATGTTGAAAAAGGAATACCTTCCATGTAAACTATTCCTGGTGATTCCGTTTCAAATTGCTTGCACTTATCTTGAACAATTCTATGTAGTCTTCTTCCCCAGTTCATATCCAAATAATCGGACCTCAAATTGGTATTCGGCTCCATCTCTCTCCTCTTTTTCCACTCATCCACTTGAAACTTGAGTTTTTTCGGTGCGATACAAAATTCTGCAAAATGATAATCCCTAAATTCAACCATTCGTTGCCTCTCTATCGCTTTCTTGATAGAATCTTCTATTCTTGATTCTAGGTTTTCTGTCCACAGGTTTGATAGACTGTTGAATATGATCATCCCCGCACACACATCTGGATGAGTAAGAGCTCTGGACAATCTGCTGCAATTGTTCATTTGAATACTATAATTATGCCCTACTCTAGGCACAGTTACTTCCACTGATACAGTTTGACTATCAATGATAACTCTAAGATCGACGCTCTTCTTCTCTTGTGGTGGATGTGTATATTCAAAGAATTCAAAATCCAATCCCGCGCTCTTGAGTTTCCATGCGGCATTAATTTCTGCTTGAGCGGATATTACTTGGTCGCTCTTTTTTAGCTTCTCAATAACACATCCTACACCTTCAACATCTGAAAGCATAGATATTCTTTCTCCGAAAATCCCAAAGCCAGCTTTCACCCACGGAGCTTTGTTTTTGAATTCTTGAATCCATGGATGATTAGATGAAGCTGCTTCATCATCAAACCATCCAGTCCCTAAACAATCCTCCAACACATTCCAACCTGAGAGAATACGCTCTTTTTCGCTGGATTGAATCTCCTCTAGACTATGAATTTCTTGTGTGAGTTCATTCCAATTCATCAATTGTATCTCCAATTCTTTTGATAGTCATCTAGTATGGAATGATAATTCTAACATAGGTTACAATATCTTTCATAAGAGGTGTTTTTGCTACTGAACGAGATTTCACGAAACACGATAATTTACAGTATCCTAAAATCAACCGTTCCAATGCCTTTTCAGACTCTTTTGTCCAAGGTTTTTGATGTTGGAAATAAATCCGTAATTCATTTCTATGAGGAAAATCCTTAGCCCGTGGTTGTTTCCAGTATTCTTGTAATTTCTTAGAACGTGGAGTTTCTGGTTCAAATGAACCGATGACTTCTCTGATTTTGTTATTTGTTATTGGTGATGTCATATCACCAGACCTCCCGGCGAATGAATCACTAAACACACCCTCCCTGAGAGAAGGGGCAAAAGATACTTTGACATTCTTGGTTAAAAAGCATTGTCACTGCTGGAGTGGGTCTGTAGTCAAGTTCTAGAGTGTTTTGAGAAACCATATGTCATTCTAATTGAGTCAACCATCGGTTGCAGAAAAAAAGTGGAAAGTTAAAAGACTAGATAGAGTTTCAAATGTATGTTTGAAGAGAAACTCAGTTCTGCTCTTAGGAACTTTGCACAGCAGATTGATTCCGAGGAAGATTTAGGCATCTCGCTTTCAGATATTGGTCAAAGTTCAGAGGTAAAACAGCTTGGAGAGCAAGTTGGGAAGCTAATTGAATTCACTACAAAAACTGCATTTCTCTTTTTTCCATATGAAGAAAATATGAGGATGTTGTGTGACTATCTTGGTTCAGCTCCCGTTCAAGATGAAATTGATAAGTCTGAAAGTCCTGTGAAAAGTCGGAAAACAGCAGAATCTTTACAAATAATGACTACAATGTATCTTGACCTAGTTGATGATGATGAGATGGAACCACCCTTCGAAATAGAGGACAAGGGTCGATTTCTTGCTCTGCTTGCGTTATCACTCTCTGCATTTGTTGACGTATTTACAAGTAAATTACTTGACCGGGTTTTAGAAAACAGAACTATATGCTCACACATGGTTGAGCTTCTTATGGCCGAGCTTGGAGATATAGTATCTCAGAAGGATTTGGCTCGTCTCAGCGTAAAACCTCATGATGCAATGAAGAAAATAATTCGTCGCCACGCACCAAGAAACGCATATCGAAGAATGAATTTCATTCTAAATTCTTTGAACATACTGACTACATTTACGAGATTAGCTACAGATTTCAAATTAGATGTTTATGGCAACAGGTTCAACGAATTCCTTACAGTCCGGCAGAAAGTGGCACATGGTGATCCATGTCCACCTGTTGAAATATTTGATAACCAGTTCATCAGGAATGGTTACTTAAAAATAATGGAACCCTTACAGGCCAGTTCAGGTCCAATCACACAAACGCCACTCTATCAATCAATAATGAAGTGGTTTACCTCTCAGATGCCGATGCTTGCAGTAAGCATGAGACTACCAATTATGGCGATAGCTTATCCATTAATGGTTGACATTGCCGTTAATTTAAAATTAGAAAAAACCTGAATATAGTAACCCTCAAACCTGCAATCTGAGGCCTTCACATACCCCAGAAGTCCACCACCAGACCGTTTGATTCAATTAATTCAACCAATAGGTGAAATTTAGAAACTCGGTCAGTTCTAATGGTCCCTTTTTCTGCGTAATAACCTCATATTGGACTTCTATCGTTTACCAAAGAATCTTGACTACTTTTTGCTCATTTATTGTATAGGTCATTTGAATGAGAATAAAGGGAGTTAGTCAGACTAGGTTCCGATAATTCAGATGATAGAAACAATATGTTACGAAAAAGATGTATAGGAAAGATTATTCTTGAGCGAAGAAACAGACTCGGGGCCGTGGATGGCATGGGCACTCAAAGGAATGGCAGTACTCATTGTTACATTCATACAAACGATGGTAGTTCTTATTCTAATTATGCTCGTACCGTGGATGCCAGAAAACATCATTGGCCTTACTCTATTGATCTCGGGAGTAGTGTTTCTAGCTGGAAATGTGATTCTCCTAGAAAGTAAGGATGCTCGTATGTGGATCTATTCACTTGTCGGGGGTTTTGCTGTTGGACTTGGGAGTGTTGTTGTTGCGACCCTCTGGATGTTGACATATATTCCAGTCCCTATTGTAGGCAATGCATTCTATGCTGTTATGATAGTGATTGCAGTGGTTGGGTTTACGATTACTTGGTCCAAAACTTCACCAACAAGGGAACTTCATTCAGGAGTAGTGGCTACATCTCCAAGTATTGCGTCAAATCAGACTAGTCTAAGCGCGAGAGGACTATTTCAACAGAAACCTGAGATGACTATGGTTGTAGAACTCAAAGAAATCCCTCATGATTATGCGTTCGCAGAGAATTCGAAATATACTCCCCAAGAGATCATCCAACGTTTCTACAGTGTTGCGAGGTCTCTAACTACTACACCGTATGGATTTCGAATACAGAGGGTTAACTGGAACACAAGAATCCTGTATTTCACATGGTCTCAAGATGAGAGAATGTTACATCGTCATATGGCAGTTCTAAATGATGCCCTCGAACACAATCTCCCTGGATTCCGACTAGAACCTGTGGCTAATTTCTCCGGTATCATACTGAATGATGATGAACAAGGGTCTGCTGCTGTGATAACAGGAATCCCTCTCTCAATTCAAGATGAGAATCAATTGAAAGACCCTCTGGAGGCAATGACTGGTGTCTTACAGAGCATGGAGAATGGTGTCTATCAGGTATTCATTGAACCAATGACCGTCAATAAGTCGAAATTGAAGTCACTAGAGAGGCAATACAAGCAAGCGATAGAGCGTTCCGAAACCACTATCTCTCGTGAGAAATCAGGATTCTTAGGAAGTCATCAAGAATCCAAGATGGTGGTGAATTATGATGCCAAAAAGAAGGCTGAGCTTCTTGAACGTCAGATTCGCAGATGGTCAGATACGGACCTGTTCAAGACCACGGTTACTGTAGTTGTGTGGAACAAGGACATCACGAAGACTGACTTTGAAGTTCGGCGTCTGCTTAGTCCACTCATGGGAGGTGTAAGGTCTGACAATACTCAAGAGTCATTACGATTCGAACTCAAGACCAAACGCAAACATATCGAGCGCCTGCTTGCTGCACTTCCATATGGCAACTCCTCTATTCTTACTGCTGATGAGGTGACGGTGTATACTATCATCTCCAAAAAAGATGCAGATGTTCGTGTAACCAAACGTGAGAAGTTCTCATCGGGAACCAAAGAACCAGTTTCAACGCAAGAACCCAAAGAAGAAGATCCAACAAGGATTACCTCTCTTGTCCCATCTAAGGTCAAGTGGCTAAAGCGTATTCAATCCATATTCTTTGGAAATCCAATCGATGAGAGCGGGAAGATACTGCCTAAGTCGTTTGTAACTTGCATAATCGATCTTTTCAAGATGCACTATGCCGTACTTGGGCATACCCAGTCTGGAAAGTCCACAACGATACGGTCTATCTTTGGACAGGCAGTCACATTAGGTGTAAACCCAATAATGTTCAACCCAACAAAGAGTCACGAGACCCGTCTATTCATTCACCTCTTCGAAGATACGAGAATCTTCACTTGTGGAAGAAGTGACCTCGTCAGTCTATTGTTTAATATCTGGAATCCACCAAAGAATGTCCCTCTCTCAAAATGGGTGGACCGTGTGGTTCAAGCATGGACTCTCTGGTTACCTAATGACCCAGTCATATCGATGCACTTTGAGAAAGTTGTCTACACCATGTACAAAAAATGTGGCTGGGACACAGCAAACAACTCAAAGGGTAGACCAATTCTCATTACAGATCTGATTGAAGCATTGGAAGTTGAAGAACAGCGACTTCATTATGGTGATGAGGTTTCCAGTAACGTCTTCGGTATTCTCGTTGAGCGGATTAGAAGTATCCTTCGAAGATACAATCTGGTGGGAATATTCAATACAAAAACAGGAATTACTGTTTCAGAGTTGCTCTCGCACCCAACAATCATAGACATGGATGCACTGTCGGGTAATGACAAGGTTCTTCTCATGGGAATCCTGACCGCAGCAATCTGTGAATACAAGCTATCCAATCCAACAAAAGAAGTGACAAATCTGCTGATTCTAGAAGAGGCTCACTATCTATTGGGTGGGTTTGATGCCACTGGAGAAGCACATTCAGGAGTAAAACTTCAGGCAATCAGTGCGTTTGTTGAGATGCTACGTGTCGTTGGAGGAACGGGTCTAGGTGTAATCATCGCTGATCAGTCGCCCACATCCTTAGCACCACTAGTCATGAAGATAGTCGTGAATGTCATCATCCATGCACTCCTGAATGATGCCGATAGAAAATTGGTTGGTAGCCATACACGATGCACTGATGCACAAATTGACCACATTGGTGGCATGGGGGTAGGTGAGGCCATCGTCTATCTACAACACGAAGGTGAACCGAAGAACGTCAAAATGCTTACTCTTGACAAATTCATTCAAGGCGAACTCCCTGATGATTTCGTATCTGATGACTCACTCCTACAACACATGAAGACAATCACTGCAAAACGCCCTCATCTACTAGATAGTGAACCACTCCCTGATGACTCTGGAGAGCAGTTCCAACAAAAGAACGAAGAAGCTATGGACCCGATAGGTTCCGAACTCCTTCGAATAATCAAGACCCCACCAATTGCAAAATTCGTGAAGGAAGGTCTTGAAACCAAAGATTATCCTGCGCTCTCAAAGCAAATCCGACTTATTGCCACCACTCATGGTGATGGGAGTCAGGAAACCATACTTCGTGCACTCAAACTGTTAGGGCAAACATATGGTAACAAGGAAAATGTTGACCGTTTTGATGAACTGACTAAATTCATGGACGGAGAAACAGGTACATGGTAGGAGAGGGTTCAGAGCGTCCCAGAAGACGACCTGAAGGACATGACGAAGATGAAAAACCTGAGGTTGATGAGAAACCACGCACGGCACAAGACGTCATGAATGAGATTCGAGGGGAGATTGAGAACAAGGAAGCTGAACCTGAAAATGAACCAAAAGAGAGCCCTGAAGATACTGAACCACCTAGAGAATACCCTGAACCTCCTGAACCCTGTGTAAGAGATGCATCAAAGGAACTTGCATGGAAAGAGGATCTGGAACGAGAGCGAGAGGCAGAAAGAGAAAAGGAGCGAGAACGTGCTCGACAAGAAAGAGAGGAGAATGCTGAGAAAGATGCTCTAGATGACCTTGAGAAAGAACTACAGAAGGCTCTCGAAGATCGGGGAATTGACCCTGAAGATCTCAAGGAGCGATTGAGAGACCAATATGTCAAAGATATTGAAGACTACCTCAACGAGCAACCAGAAGATAAGGAAAAGGACTCAGACGAGGAAGATGAAGGAGGAAAGAAAGCTGGGGTTGAAGGCTCCTCTCAGTATGATGATGGTTCTGGACAGATGTATGAGATGAGAACTAAGCCTCCTCATGAATCAGATACAGAGACAGAAATGGAGCCACAGAGTGAATCTGCCGAGGACACTCAAGAACCAGAGTTCAGTCCTGAGAGTGAACCCCAAAAGGAGAGAATAAAACCTCCCTCAGAAAAGAGTGAACCAAGTTCTGAACCTGAAGCTGTTCCAACTGAGCCCGAACAGCCTAGTTCAAAGGAGGATGTTGAGGAACCCGAAGTCGAGAGTGTACCCACCGAGAAGTCATCTAGCAGGTCGAAGTCCGCAGAGGATACTGCCATCCAAGAAGATGCTAGTCCCAGAACAGTCCAGACAGGTCCAGAGGTCCCTCAAGAAACTGCAAAGTCAGAGAAAGAGAGTGAATCTACTGAGCCAAAGGAAGAAGATGAGACCGAGACCCCAGAGATTGACGTTGAAACAAAGCAAGAAACTGAACCAGAGACCCCAGAAGTAGAGGTCGAAGCTGGTGAAACAAAGCAAGAGGTTGAATCAGAAACCGCGGAAGTAGAAAAACAGGCAACTGAACAAGAAGAGGAGCTTGAGACCGAGTCACAAGAATCAGAATCTGTTGAAGACCTTGAAGATCTAGCATGGAAAGAACAACTGCTGAAGATATACAATGAGATGCCAGAAGATTGGAAAGAGATGTTCCAAGAGTATCTTCGGGGACTTATAGAGGATGAAGAGGAACTCGAGAGGTTATTGAAAAAACATGGATTGGAGGCGCTACTTGAAGATGATGAACAGATGGATGAGGTCAGGAAGTTCCTTGAACTTAGGGCAGCTCTTCGAGAACATGGTGAGGAACATCTTGAGAGTATCGCAGCAGAACTAGGAATTGATATGGAGCAGGCTGAGCAATGGGCAAGTGGTGAGGAAGAACCACAGATCCTGAAGGATGTACTCAATCTAGAGGGTTACTGGGCCTTTTGGGAACTTCTTCGACTTAATGCAGAACATGGCCTTCCAGAGAGTGCAGAGGATTTAGAGGCCATCCTACAGGATAATCCTATGCTAGAACTTGCCGATCCGACACTTCCATTCGAGCTATGGAAGAGAGATGCAAGAGCTTGGGTCGAAATAATGGTGATGAAGAGGCGAGGAGAGATTGGAATACGCCTCAGGAATGGACGGGAAATCTACAGTAGAAAGGACATCGAACGACTAAGTAGCAAGTATGGAATTCCAAAAGCTGAGATAATTGCATGGTTGCGAGGTGAAAAGGTCCCACCACTACTTCGGAAGATTCGTTCTATAAAACTGAAGGAAATAGATGAAGGACAGGCAGAAGTTCGAATTAGTTACCCTGTACTACTTGGAAAAGAAATGAAAACATACGAGGAAGTTGTAGGAAAAATAAGTGATATTTGGCCAGGTTTTGCTAAGCGCTCTGATTTTTCCAAACTGATGAAGCACGCTAAAGCACATTTTCAAATATTGGATGAACTTGATAGTAGAAAATCTATTCACAGATCAGAAATAACAAACTTGCATAAGCAATATGGCATTCCACGAAACACGGTCAAAAGATGGGTGCAAAGCGGAAATGTACCTATGATCTACGATATGCTAAACAATGCTATCTCATTGGACATAGCCAACGATAGAATCCTTGACATTATGATTCGTTTGAACGGTTTGAAATCTTGGCAAGATGTCAAGCAGCGTCTTGAATCTTTGTATGGAAACGAGATACTTCAAAGTCAACCATCCTACAAGCAAGATGCTGCTCAAGCCAAGGCCTTCTTCAGATTTCTCAAATCTCTTAAGATGGGTGGAGTACTTCCCGGAATTGCTAAGCGATCCAATGTGAAAACTAGTCAAGTGGCTAGCTGGTACTACAATTCTATCCTCCCTAGACTTGTTCGTATAGCAAGTCGTATACCAACAGAACGACCTAAACACGGACATAGATGGTTGCCTTTAGAAATGAAACCTGGGCAGGATTTGTCAAATTTCATCCAAGTTCCACTAAGAGTAAAATCGGTGAAAGACCTATTCGAAGTTTTAGACCAACTAAACGGGATTTCTTCTAAAAAGATGAGAAGTTGGGCTAAAAGATTAGGCGATTCATCAAAACCTATGGCTTTCATGTATCTACTTGGTGCGCTACTTTCAGATGGATACTTTTCAATAAAGAAAGATGCCTTTTCAGGTGCGATTGGGATTAAGCTTGGTAAAGTGTATGATTGGAGTGAACCTATGGGGGATGCCTTTTGCTACTATCTTGGTCTTCTTGGATTCTCTGCAGGAAGAAAAAAGGACGTGTCAGCCACAATTGCTGGAAGAACTTCTGAAATGATGGTATGGAGTAGTGAATCAAGTCCCTTCTTCCAGTGGATAAAACAGGCCCTCTTTGGACTAAGCCCTTCAGAAACAAAAAGTGATACGCCGATAAGTTCTCAGTGGATTATTACAATGCCCAGAAACCTACAGATTGCATTCCTACAAGGTGTTGCTGATGGTGATGGATATGCCATGAATAAAGCTGTAAGAGTTGGTATATCTTCAAAGAGTAACAAAGAATTCTTAGTAGCAGTCTTGAAATCACTTGGTATAGAGTCAACAATATCAAAAGGTGCCAATTCTGTTTTTATCGAAAAAGGGAGTGAAATAGAAAAAGCAGCAAAGCTTCCATTCTTCAGGTTTGCTACAAGCCGAATGAAAAAACTAATCGAGCTTGTCAAGATGCTAAATTCTCCGAGGAGTTACCATGCATCTTCTGAGGAAATAGAACTTATTGTCAAATTGCACAGAGAAGGATACTCATCTGGAGAAATCGTAGAGATTCTCTGGAAAGAGATGGGAGTATTTCGACGTCCCCAAACTGTTCGAGATATTATCAAAAGACACTCAAAGGAAAATTAATTGTGGTCTTTACAATTTTGAGAGTCGGGTAATTTCCTCCTCTAGTATATCACAGTATTCATCGAATGATTCCCAACTAACAATATCAATGAGATGTTTCAATTCCCCTCTCGTATGCTCATATATGACTCTCTTCCTAGGTTTCACTGATATTTGATCGTTTTCGAGTACAACTTCCCAAAGTGGTCCATCAAAAACAATGATGGGGTAGACTCTCCAATTCAAATTCACAGGAGCGGGATTAATCAAAGCTCTGTTTGTGTATCCCTGGTAGCGGGACACCTCATATTCGAAGGCTGATATGACCTGTTCGCATGAACCATATAGTCCATTCTTAGTCTTAGGACCGAATACTGGGACTCCTGCAGTTGCTATCTTGTCAACCTCTGCTAGACAATGGTGGCTGGTTCTTAGAATATCATTATACTTTTCTTCATTACCACCAATCTTTCCAATACGGCTAAGATAGTCTACCATGAACATCCCTCCTAATGAGTAATGGTCAAGCTTCCGATTTCCCTTGAAGAATGGTGTTTCCTGATAGAATACCCAATTTTCACTACTTCGCTTCTTGCATTCCACTACTAGAGAAGTATAACACAAACTAGCCATCAGTGTTCCAATTTCTCTATCACCAATTTCAGTTGTTCTTGATGCTAGAATATCCATCGAACGCATTTTTTCTTGATTTTTTTGGTAAACGTTCTTCCCTACTCCTAATGATTCATTCTTAAGATCCAATTCAACATTCCAAAAAGGTGATGAAAGTTGCGTATTCCATTTCATTGATTTAAGTTTTCGAAATACATTCAACTCAAGAATGAAACCTCTCTCTTCTAGTGCTTTGACTACTTTATCTGCATTCTCCATTATTTCTCCCTCAATCGATTTGATTCCAACCATCCACATTTCAGTTTTACTTCTTACTTCTCTTCAAGCCCATCAACAAAGAACGATATGTCAAAGAACATTGAAATTCATGTGAAGTTATTATCCTAGAAGTATCTTTTCGCGTAGCACTTCAGGAATACCTTCCGGTTTGTACTCACTCAGTATACTTTTCGCGATAAGGATACAATGATCCAGAACTGCTTGATGTTCTGATGCCTCTTTCCTTGCTTCATCGGTACTTTTGTTATCCTTCGAAAGATATGCCTCGAACGTCATATTGTAGTATCTCGCCATATTGTAGAACACGATAAACTTTGTACGGACTTCAGGTTCAAGAAGACTAGCTTCCCCTGAGTTTTTAGCAATGTCCCAGTTATCTGTTGGAAGAGGTATGTAGGCATCATGGTCAGCAGCTCGATGTGCTGCGAATGTATTAAGAAACTCTTCTAATTCTCCAATCAGACTATCGAATAATGCATCTTTTTTCTTGCGTCTTTCTTCTCTATCGAGTGCTTCACTTGCTCTTAATGCCAAGAGAAAACCAATCAATGTTCCCACAATCTCAACTGATAATCCTGCAAATGGGACCGGAATCAACATATCGACAACCACTGCAATAGGCAAGACTATGATTGAGATTAAAATCAAAAATCTAATACCCTGAAAATTCAATTACGTAGCTCCACAATATTTCATGAAATCTACTATCTTGAAGAAATAAAACCCTTGCGAACCTGAATCAATCATTAACTCTCTATGTTCAGGGATACACCTCGGGAGTAATTGTAGAAATTCTATGGAAAAATCTGGAGTTTCTCTTCGTCTTCGATCAATAATCAATAGACACTCAAAGAGTGACTAGAGTTAATTTTGAAACAAAACACAGATATCCTTGTATCGTTTTCAAAAAAAGTGGGACTCTATGGGGATGTGACGTTAATGTCAGAGAGAAAGAAGGCTAAAGCAAAACCTAAGCCTAAACCTAGTAAAACTACGAAACCAAAAGCTAAGAAGAAACCAGCTACGAAGAAGAAGACTCCAGCAAAGAAAGCAACAGCAAAGAAGAAGACAAAAAAGGAGAAAACTAAAAATGACAAAAAATTCACTGGTATTCTGTTGAATTTTACTGCCCATATAGCTATTCATCCAGATGCTCGTCCCAAATGGATTACCGAAGTTGATGGTTCTCGTGGATGGTCCAAATTCAATGAGTTCTTGAAATTTGATGTTCTAGGAAGATTGCGGTTTAATTTGCACGATAGATCTAAGAAAATAGGTATACAAATTCCTACCTATGATTTAGTTGAGGCATGTCTACTTGATTATGTTATATCAAGTAGACATCTTCTAAAAACCCTCCGTGAAGGAGATCAGAAGCATCTTGAATCTGCACGTACTGTGACCTTAGATTTTTCTTCTGTAACTTCATTAACCAAGTCTCTAGCTGACTATCTGCGCAAACTGATTGAATTTCAAGATGTAACCTCATCGGACCATACTATTGAATCTCCTCCTAAAGGAAGTAAGACTTGCATTTTTCCACCGGAAAAAATGTCACTCCTCAATAATGTTTCAATTATTGCTGTTGAGGACACTCAAAAGATAGTTCAATTCTTTACTGATTTGATTTTAGAATCTAAAGGAACATATATCCCAATGTGGATTCGGGAAACTAAGGTTGAAGGACACTCGCTAGTATATCTTACTATGAAGTTTCCACAATCAATTCCTTTCTCTTCCGAAGATTTATCAGAAAGTGAAAGAGCAACGAATTTGCTAGCAGCTGACCTGCCCCCTTATTATTTCACAGCACAGTCCACACTTGGTAGGAGACCTGATATTACTAATTTCTTGTTAATTGAAGTGAGTTCAATTGAGAAATGCGTCCCGCAAAGGGATGATTATGGATTCGAATTAGTTCTAAATGAAGCTGATTTCCCCAAAGGTCCGTTAAAAGAAGCCTGCCTAGTCCGCGATTTCATTCATAGAAGAGAGAAGATTCTTGAATTAACTCGCATACTAAACATTACGCAGAATCGATTCAATCAATTATTAGGAGAACTTCCAATTGGATATACCCAAGATTTGGATGAAAGGAGGAATCGATTGAAAAAGCTCAATTGCGTATATGAAGGACTTACGATATTGCAAAGAAGTACGTCCATTGCTGAAACGCGGCTTTCGAAATTTCCAAAAGCAAAACATTTTGGGGAAGCAGTCGCTATTTTTTTCCCATTATTTTCAGGATTGCCGTTTGATGCAACTGTTCAGTTGCATCAGCTTGCAGATGTTACTCATCAACTTGATATGTTGGAAAAATCCGTTGAAACAAGAATCTCTATTGAACGGGCTGCAATAGATCAGTCGCGGGAAGCATATGAAAATCGTCGAGAAGAATCTTATAATTTTCTTTCAATGATTCTTGGAGTTCTTGTAATCTTTGAAGTGTTTGCATCTTTCTTATCTTGGTTTCTTCCTGAAGTAAACCTCATTGGATATGTTATTTGGGTAGTGATGCTATTATTGTTGTCACTCGTGATTATTTTGAGTGTACAAAGATTTCTTAGAAAATCAAATGAATCGTGATCATGGAATGACCTACATATTCAAACTAATATTTACATCACCCAGAATACGTCATTTGATTTTTGATTGGTAGATATTTGACCCTCTACGAGTGGCAAGACTTAGGAATGCCTGAAGCACTATAGGTAATCACCGCAGAGGAATTCGGACCGCTCCTAGTGACCATGGATTCTCATGGAAATAGCATGCATGATGAAATGGATGCGAAGGTTGCAGCTAAGAAGGTTGAAGTCTACTCAAAAATTGGCATCAAAGAGTAAGCATCAGGGTATGAGTACAATCACTAGTGACAGGAATGTAAGTACGGTAACTAAGGAGAGTACGCATCGAATACAACTTGCTTCTCCTTTGTTCCAAATCTCCCCAGACTTAAGACCAATGAGTCCACCAAAAAATGCTGCTGCCCAAATGGCTAATTGTGGTGCTACATAGTATGCACCAACTGACCAATCGTTAAATGCAATATTGTATAGAGGAATAGATACGATTACTATTCCTATGGGGATTGCTATTGCAGATACTACAAGAGCTTGTATTGTTCCTGTATTCGAACTCCGCCCAGCATAGTGACCCACTAGAATTGTAAAGATAATTGCTACCATACTGAGAAATACTGTTAATGTTAGTGTTGTAAGCGTCATCCAAACCACATATACATCTAGGACTAATACAAGATAAATATTCACTCAAAAATGATTCAACAGCTGATTTTCTGTTTGCGCTATTCACCCGTCTATTGTCACCCTCAACAGTAACTCTTAAACGGTGGGTCAAAACTCGACGGTCCAACCAATGGAGCACACTCTACTGGAGGTCTTTAGTTGGAATATAAGACAATAATGTGTGATGTACTCGTTGTAGGTGCTGGCGGAGCTGGCTGCCGTGCTGCAATTGAGGCCGCTAACAACAACCTTGACGTTATTATGCTCAGCAAAGAGCTCCTTGGCAAGGCTCACACAGCCATGGCCGAGGGTGGATACAACGTGTCTTTAGGAAATGTCGACCCAGACGACAATCCTGAAACTCATTTCAAGGACACTATCGTTGGAGGTAACTACCTCAACAATCAGAAGCTAGCAGAGATTCTAGTAAAAGAAGCACCACAGAAGATCTTTGATTTAGAAGACATGGGTGCAGTCTTTGATAGAACTCCAGAGGGGAAGATTGCCCAAAGAGTCTTCGGAAAGCAGAGCTGGCGAAGAACTGCTTATGCTTCGGATAGAACTGGTTCAGAGATTATGGTTACACTCACTGAAGGGATCAGAAAGACTTCAGTAAGAGTGTTTGATGAAGTATTCGCAACAAAACTTATCGTAACCGATGGTGTAATTTCCGGTGTAACTGCAGTTGACCTGAAATATGGAGACTATCTCTTATTCCGAGCCAGGTCAGTTGTAATGGCTACTGGTGGAGCTGGAAGAATCTTCAGCGTCACAAGCAACGCACAACTTGATGTTGGTGACGGTTATGGCATGGCTTACGAAGCTGGATGTGATATGATCGATATGGAGATGATCCAGTTTCATCCAACTGGGATGGTCAAACCTGAGTCAGCAAAGGGTAGACTAGTAACTGAAGCAGTACGTGGTGAAGGTGGAATTCTCCTCAATAACAAGGGCGAACGCTTCATGAACAAGTACTATCCAGAAGTTATGGAGCTGGCTGGTCGTGACCAAGTTGCTAGGTCAATAATGACCGAAGTTCTTGAGGGAAGAGGATCCCCAGATGGCGGTGCTTATCTTAGTATAGCTCACTTACCAAAATCAATTGTAGAATTTCGACTTGAGAGCATGATTGAGCAGTTTGAGGATGCAGGTATTGATATCCGAGAAGAGCCAATGGAGGTGTCACCTACCGCTCATCATTTCATGGGTGGAATCAAGACAGATGAGGAAGCAGGAACCACAATTCCTGGTCTCTTTGCATCAGGTGAATGCACAGGTGGACTTCACGGTGGAAATCGCCTTGGAGGAAATGCTCTTGCAGATACTCAAGTATTCGGTGCAATTTCAGGAGATAGTGCTGCTAAATTCGCCAAGAGCACCAACCATCTCGGAATAAACCGTGATGAAGTCAAGAACGAGTTCGAGCGACTTGAAGCAATGCTCAGCCGAAAAGAAGGAGTTTCTCCTGCTGATGCAAGACGCGAATTAACCGAACTAATGTGGGAAAAGGTCCAGATCTTCAGAAACGAAGAGGATATGCAATATGCAGTCAAAGAACTCCGCAGGATTCAGAAAGAGGTTGTTCCAAATATCAAAGTCGATGTACCTGTGAAGAGGTTCAATCCTGGATGGCATCAAGCCATGGAGTTTGTACACATGGTCAACTCTGCAAGGATGGTAGCTGAGGCTGCAGTCATACGAAAGGGAAGCAGAGGTGCACATTATCGTGTGGATGCTGACGCCGATGACAAGGGTTTCTATAACATCGTCATCCGCAGAGGAAAGGATGGCGAAATGGAGCTGAAAAAGGAAGAAGTGGTGATTACCAAGATCACCCCACCATAGGAGGTTGACAAGATGACAAAGACATTCAAAACAAGTGTTTACAGATACAACCCTGATAGCGATGATTCACCCTACTTCCAAGATTTTGATATTGAATATGAAGCTGGGATGACAGTTCTTGATGTACTACTTTACATACAAGACAAGTATGATTCCAGTCTTGCTTTCAGATGGGAGTGCAGAGGTGGTCAATGTGGTTCTTGTGCAGTTCGAGTCAACAAGATTGCACGTATAGCATGTCGAACAAAGGCAGAGCCTGATGAGGAACTTGTTCTTGAGCCTCTTGAGAAAATGCCAGTAATCAAGGACCTTGTCACAGACATGTCCCAGGTTACTTATCGACTTCGTAGAATTCGACCCTATGTTGCCCGAGACAAAGCACCTCAACATCCTGAAATCATTCACGCACATCAAATCGAGAAACTGCGTGAGATTAGGAAATGCATTGAATGCAGTGCCTGTATATCCAACTGTCCAATCGTTCACGAAACATGGGACTATCCAGGTCCAATGATTATTCGTCAGATTGCACGTTTAGAACTCGATCCTCGTGATGTTGAAGATCGTGTTGCAATGGCAATGAACGAGATGGTCTATACATGTACAACATGCAAAATGTGTGAAGACATCTGTCCAAAAAGTATCAAGATTCCAGCACTTGCAGTCGAACTTCTTAGAGCTAAAGCAGTAGAAGCTGGATATCCACTCGCTGAAGGCCAACAAGGATTCCTTGATGAAGTCAATAAAACCGGTCGCGCAGTACCTGAAAAGGACACTCCGCTTCTTGCAGGTCTTGGAACAGAAGAGTTCCTTGTGGAAAACCCGCGAGGTCGTGTTGGTTTCTTCACAGGCTGTTTGATTGATTACAGAATGCAGAGCACTGGTAAGGCGCTTATTGATGTGCTAAATAGAAACAACATTGATGTTATCGTACCCAAAGAACAGTGGTGTTGTGCTAGTCCAGCCTTCAGAACTGGTGATCTGAATACCGCTCAAGATGCTGTACGAAGAGTCACTGAGCTATTTGAAGCAGCTGCTGAGAAGTACAACTTTGATACTGTTGTCGTGGCCTGTGCAGGCTGTGGTAAGACACTTCGTGAAGATCACGCTCCCTTTATTGAAGAGGAACGAGGAACACCTCCCAAGTACAAAGTCTATGATATGGCTGAGTACATGCTGGATGTGATAGGTAAGGAAAACATTGTCCCACCAAAAGGTGAGATAGACCTCAAAATCACCTATCATGAACCCTGTCATTTAGGTCGTGGTCAAGGTGTCTATAATCAGCCGATTGAGCTTCTGAAGATGATTCCTGGTGTGGAATATATTGAAGATCCATACAAGAATCGTTGCTGTGGAGCAGGTGGTGGTGTCCGTGCAGGTCAACGTGAACTATCACAGAAGATTGCCAACACCAAGAAGGAGTACATAGAAGCAACCGGTGCTGATATGGTCACTACCGAGTGTCCATTCTGTACAATTCAGATCAACGACATGATGAAAGGTACAGAAATGAAGGTGAGGTATATACCTGACCTACTTGCTGAGTCCTACAGAAAGGGCGAAGAATAATAGTTTCAGAGAGGGAATTATCCCTCTCTCAACTCTCTTTTTCTACATTAACTATTCAAAGTAGCACGGAGCATTCTATGAACTTGCAGCATAGCAATATTCTCAGAAACAAGTCCATTATCAACAAGACTCCAGACAGATTGAGTGAAAATCAATGGGTGTGAAGCATCCATATCACCACTAATGGCAGCCATTGCATATTGAAGGGCTCTGACTATTGACCAAGAATCTTTGTCCAATTCAGGAATCATCTTTTCAAAAACTGCAGATTTTCGGTTGATCATAGCATTCCATAATTCAGTATAATCTGAAGCAATCCATTCTCTGACGTTCTTCGAGGTGGGTAGACCGATCTCAACTGGTGGAGCAAGCCAATCCTGCCCTGAATTCCTATCAATGAGTTGTTCAACAGTCAATTCTTTTGATGCCTTTAAATCGGTTCCAATATTCCTTTCTAATTTCTTCAAGAGCCATTCTACAGTACCTGTGTTGACGAGTCCCAAACGTGCAGCCTCTGATATTCTATGTGCCAATATCGCATTATGCCCTATCGTTCCATAATTCACAATAGAATTCAGGAATAAATCTTGATGAGAGGTCAGATCGGTTGGTTTTGCATACTTACTGAACTTTTCATCCATGCTAAATCCATCAGCAGCTTTTGATGAAACCTTTCGTGCCAGAAATTCTGTAAGATGCCAGAGTGAGGCCATGTGTGGTCGTGTATATTCTGGTATTGGAATCTCCATTACAAGAGATGTAGGCATAATGAAAGCATGTCCTAATTTACCAGGTTCCTCAGCAGCAATTGATGCGGTAGCTCTAACAAACATCGTTCTATCAGGTCTTGCTCCGAGAACCGCAGCAGCCTTTAATGCACTCATCTGAGAATTCTCTCTTATGGATTGAATATAGACTTGAACGGCATTTCCCTTAGAGTCCAGTCTTGCTTGAATATCATATCTCGGTCCATGTTCAGGACGCCAATGATTGGTGTCTGCTAGATGGAAGGCTAGTCTTTCAAGCAACACTTCCTGCAGATTTTTTCTTTGTTCATCAGGGAGTTGAATTGCCTGTGTTGTCAAAGGTTCCTCTGTAATCAAGCTTGAATGGTCACCCAAGCTCTCAATCATCCGATGAATGGTATATACTGCAATTGTAGCATGTGAAGTATCAAACGATCGTTCTTCATGCCAAGCCGCAGCATGCATAATGATCGCCCATATAGCTGATGGTTTCACAGAGGGCAATAATGCTCTAACTGCTCTTACGGCCTCTCTACCTTTAGCTTTCAAACAGGCTTCAACAAGGTCCATGAGCATCTATCACCTAGTGCTACTTTGCTTAGGATACAATGAAAGATTCTCTGCAAACAGAGCAAGTTACCGTTTCACCTTTCACAGCCACTCTTTCTAACTCAGTTCTACAGTAAGGACATCCATGGATAGTCTTTGGAGCAGGTCCGGTTCCAGTTCCAAGAATGAAGTCTCCGGCATCATGGTCAATTCTCCCAGATAATTCCCTTCCATCAAGGAGGTCTCCCAGAATCTTTGTTACATTATGCGCAGATACTGCTGAATCTTGGGATAATCTCTCAATTGAAATCCTTCTCATTGATTGAACAGTTCTTTTTACTGCAGTTACTGGGTCGACGGTGGATTGCTTTTCTACTGGGGGCGGATGTAATTTTGCTGCATGAATTTCAGCCGCTTCAATTTTTGGAGTAACTGGTGCAGGGGTGCCTCCAGCTTCAACCAAACTAGCTCTGAGAGTATCCATCTTTGTTTGATACTCATCTTCTGCTACCCAACCTCGCATATAATCGAAATCTAGGTCTTTGATAGCGCTTTCAAGCTTGGTGATTTCATCATGGTCTTCCATACTTGCAAACTCCGGATTGCAGGTTTCTACTATTCTACGACTCTTCCAACAATATAAGAGCAGCTCAGATGTGATTAGAAATAATCACTAATTGTCTAATCGCCGCCCTTCAGGAAGCTCGTCTAAAAGGACGCCATCCTTTTCAGCCTTGGCAATAGCTTTCTTTGCCTTTGTCCCACCGATATTCTCAAGCGCACCTGCTACAGTCTGCCTTACGAAAATCGATTCATCTTGAAGAGATTCGATTAAGGCGTCTACTGCTTTCTTGTCCTTCTTCTCTCCAAGTTGCGCTGCTACATGGATTCTAACCATATGTCTTGGATCTTTCAACCCCAAAACGAGAACCTCTGTAGCTTTGGGACTCTCCATTTGGCCTAATCTTCCAATGGCTCCAAGACTAACCTGCTCATCACTACTGCCCATCTCTTGTTCCAGCTCTTTCAATACTACTGGATCTAGTTTACTTCCAGTTCTCTTTGGTTTGGGTTTAGCAGTTGTTTTTGTTGTACTTTTCTTCTTTACTGGAGCTTTTTTCTTGGGTGGCGTTTTCTTCACTGGTGTCTTCTTCTTCGCAGCTGGTTCCTTCTTGGCCTTTGGTTTAGTCTTTTTACTAGTTTTAGATACTGGTTTTGCTTTAGCCTTGCTACCTTTCTTGGCTGTCTTTGAAGACTTAGACAAGATGACATCTCCCTTAACGTAACGGCCAAAGATAGACACTGTTTCATATAAAGTGTCTGAGCCGCCTATTGTCATAGCGGAAACGCCTTAACTTCTAAGAATACGCTTCAGCTTGGTGCTTCTCTTTGCATGAATTCTCTGCTGCATGTTCAATTGTTGATACTGCTTTAGAAGCCGCCAAGAGTAATAATGCAACAAAGGTCACTGTAGTCAATGTTGAAGTGGGCGAGTTTACATTTTTAATTCCAGAACAGCTTGCATTCAATTTTGAGATTGCAAGTAAGAATTCGATTATAGAGGGCGCAGAACTTCGCATAAAGACAGTCAAGGGTAAGCTTCTTTGTAGTGACTGCGGATTTGAGGGTGAATCAATAGTAGATCCTGATATCCCACCCCAATTAGCTGTCTTTGCTCCAATGAAATGTCCAAAATGCGGGGGTAGTTCAACTACAATTACTGGTGGGAAAGATTTCATCATTACTAACATAGAAGCTGAAATCCCAAAATCCATTTCTTAGAATAAACTATGCGGGTCAATCCAAACCGAATTAGATCAGTATAGCGTTCAAAATACCATCTTGACCAGGGCGATTAGTGACTTTTGCACGACCCTTTGTGGTCTTAATGATTGAACCTCTAGTGATGACCTTCCTTCTTTGGTAGTCCATGTTTGCAGGATTTGATTCAACATCCTGAATCTCTGCACGAAAAGTGGTTCCCTTTGCTGGGTCAGTTACATTGACAAATTGGATCTTTAGAGCTGGAGTTTTCTTTACCTTACCCCTGCTGTCAACTGTTTGTCTCTTGGTTTCACCCATTAGAGTTTCAGTTGGAGTGCGGCCCATCTCATACTTTCTCTTGCTTCGGAAACGTCTTAGTCTAGATCCTGTTGCTGTACGATTAGATCTTCTATGCCAGATGGCCATTTTTGTCTACCTCTGTTAGGTCAATGACGCACTCTGTGGAGTGGTTTTAAATCTTGCTTCGTGGCGAACTTTATCTTAGAAATTGTATGAGTTCATATATTCGTATCAGTAGGATATTATAATGGACTAGGTAAGTGGGCTATCTCAGCTCAGGCAGGGAAACGTTCACGACTGAAAGCCTGAAAGAAGAAGCCTTCTTCCAAAGGGAAGTCCTTACTCTCCACGAATGGACCACCATCAGGTTCTGGAGAGTCCGCGGCTGTTCACTTTGTCCAGTTGGACCTTGCTAGGTTTGGTGACAAATCTGAAAAGAGTGATAATGACCTTGCCGTGGTAAGAACTGTGGAAACGCTCGCTGTTGCTGGAAGTGATGTGCCAGTACTCAAACAGGAGAAGGAAACCAGGTCTTCAGGAGGGATTCCATCCCTATGAACGTTGACAAAGCTCCTGCTAACTCGTTTGTCCGTTGGACCGATGGGAGTGGCGACACTGGCAGGAGAAGGGCGGAACATAGAAGTAGCTAACAGTTGTGATTCGCCTATCACAAAATGTAGGTTACAGGTTATGCCTAAGATAGAATCCGCTCATGGTGCTGGCGGTAAGGTTATGCAACGATTGCTTGAAGAAGTAATCATTCCCTCGTTTAGTCGAAGGAAGATAGGCTCTATTGGCCTTGATGAGATGGATGATGGTGCAACTGTTCAGATATCTGGTACCGATCTGATTGTCTGCACTGATGCACACACTGTTCATCCAATCTTTTTCCCGGGTGGTAATTTAGGCACTCTAACTGCGTGTGGTACTGTGAATGATATTTCGGTTATGGGTGCACGACCAATTGCTATGACAAACACAGTCATTGTGGAAGAAGGAACCGAGATTGATACACTTCAAACAATACTTACATCATTGAATGATATTATAGAACCTCTGGATATTGCTATGGTTGCAGGAGATACAAAGGTCATGCCTGTTGGAACTCTTGATGGTATCATTATGTCAACAACAGGTATTGGTGAGATTTACCTTGACCACCCTATCTCTGATGGAGGTGCAAAAGAAGGTGATGATCTCATAATCTCTGGACCAATCGGAGACCATGGTACAGTTCTCCTAGCACATCGAGAAGGATTAGAGTTTGAAACTAGTCTAACCAGTGATGTAGCTCCCCTATGGCTTCCAATCCGTGATTGTCTTGATGTAGGCGGAGTTCATGCTATGAAAGACCCAACGCGAGGTGGCACTGCAGTAGCACTTAACGAAATAGCATCTAAATCTCAGTTAGAGCTTGAAATCCAAGAGAGTCAAATTCCCATCCGTCCAGCAGTCCAGTCACTCTGTGATGTATTGGGGTTGAATCCTCTGCACATGAGCAGTGAAGGAAAATTCGTAATGGCTGCTGATTCAAATTACACAGATGATATCCTCACTACTCTTCGTAAGCACGAATCAACCAAAGATGCTCAAATAGTTGGGAAATTCAAGAAAGGTACTCCGAGAGTGCTAATGAAGACTGCAATTGGTGGTCGAAAAGTGATTCAGGTACCATATGGTGAACCTATACCTCGAGTCTGTTAGAAATTGGAAATCTAGGAATTCTAATAACCTGATTCGGAGTCATTCTTACAGTGAATCCAATGAAAGTTGCTCATCCTCTTGTTATCTTCCTTACTTTGTTGACAACAATATCGCTTGCTGTGGGATTTCTTTTTCCCGCACAAATTACACCATTTGCCTTCTCTCCAGTAATCTATCTACTCCTCTGTTTTGCAATGGCTGGTCATTTTCTTGAAGAGAATTACACTAAAGCGTGGGAGGTTGAAGCAAAAGTGAGGGAGAGTGTTAGCGACGCTCCAGAAGAGATGATTGGCAAACGAAAATTCTTGGTTGCCTTCAGTCATGTTTTAGTTCTGCTCAGTTTCTTATTCTATTTTCCAATTGCAGCTGGTGCACCATGGGCGATAGTTTACGGAATTGGTGTAGCATTCAACGGGATTCTCAATGGAATTGCACATACAGCTATTCTGGTAAAATTCAGACAGAATACTGGTTTCATCTCAGGTCTTTTCTTGCTGGTTTTTGGAATCTTACTTCTAGTATCAATTACAATGCCTTAATGATGAATCAAAATATCTAGTCATGCGAAGCAGCTGCTTCTTCTGCATCTCGTTGATCTTCGAGAATCTTTTTCATCTTGAATTTGAGTTGAGCTTTGTTTACTGAACTTGTTGACAGTCTAAAGACCCTAAATCCACCGCTTATCCATGCAGACTCCTACTCGTATATTTGTGCATAACTACACTAATAAATCACGAGTTATAGATACATATCATAAGTAGAAAGACAGAATACATCGAAGAGATAGGATAAATACA
>JAEOSL010000024.1 GCA_016840385.1 Candidatus Thorarchaeota archaeon
ATACCTGGTGCGATTCCAGCTCATACCCCTGCACCACTCTGGGCTGCACTTACACTGACCCCATTGATTCTAGGGATAATGTGTGCAGCAGTTCTTGTCGCAGTGATTATTGCAGCATACTTGACACACAGAAAGTAATGATGGATGGAAGTGTCTAACACTTCCTCCCTTTCTTATTTATAGAACGATTCAATTTGTTCATTGAAGATTGCAGGAAACTCGCTGCTGAAATCATGAATTTCTCTAGTGAGTTCTGGACTTGCACCCGATAGTCCACATTGTGTTGAAACCATTGAATTTCTCCCAACCAATTCAAGATCTACGCCACTCTTTACGAATGCTTGGAATATAGCCTTGAGATTTGCTTGCAATGTATCAACTACCGATTGAGAAAATCCATCATCGACATTGGGCAATGCCCCTAGTGCAAAACCCCCACCATTCTGCATGAACTTGTTTACTTTCTCTGCTTGTTCTGAGTCAAGTTCGGGAGGATATCGAACTACATCAATATGTGCAAGTTTTGGTTTGCTCTCCCATAAGGGATACCAATCTTCTACCTTTATCCTTCGCCAATCATCACAGAAATGAAATGCTGGAATTACATCATCCGGATAAATCCCATCTGTCTTCTCAATGACTTGCTCAAATGTGAGGTCTGTAACTTTGCCAGTTTCAATCATATTCTTTACAAAACCCAAACCCGGGTCATCTTGACAAAAAATGATAGTATTGCAGTGGTCTTTCAAATGATTGACTTGACCCTGTGCAATCCTAGCCATCAAACGTTCAAAGAAATGAAACATACTTCGATTCACTAATTGCTGTCCATCTGAATCCCTGATGCTGAAACACATCGTCGATGGAGCTGTTTGTTGTGTTTTGAAAAATGGATAATTTGTCCCGTCCATCAAAGTATAGAGCGCAGCAAGATTAACCTCTTCTGGAAGAAGGGTATCATCCTCACTCGTAATCTCTCTATAAGTATGAATATCTACATCTAGGATGAAATCGCCATCTTCTTCGAATTCATCAATAACTGCTGCGAATTGTCGAATCATATCTTCATCGCGGGATGCAGTCATCTGAAACACATATGGGATTTTGAGTTTCGGGATGTACTCTTTGGGAAACTTAGAATCTGATTCTCCGAGACTACCCACACCAAAGAAATGACCTGCAAGCTGCTCAGGTAACAAGCTGGTCAGCGATTTCCGCCTCTTTTATTGCGGGTCCTTCGTCGTATGATTTTGTTACATGATTGAATTGCTGGGCAACCTTCACAATCCCAAGGTACATCTTCGATTGCCTGTTCAGTACCAAAGAGTAACACCTGTTCTGCAATCTCTGTTCCAGGAGTTTCTTCCATTGTTATTACTTCAACAGTTCTCTTGACCATGCACTTGCGTTTTCTGAGATTTTCACTTAGGTCTTCTATATCCCCAGTGACAATCACTGCGGTTGGTCCTACCTGCCGAAGAACATGCTTTTCGAACTTAGGGATAAATCTGAGTTCCTCGAGATCTTTTTCGGTTTCTGTTTCAAAGAGCGTTACATCTGAAATAGTTGTGAAAGTAGTTTGTGATGTCCAGTCCCTGATTGATCTCTCGACATTAGCTGGGACTGGTTTGCTACTCTCTTTCTCTAAGAAACCAATCAAATCATTGTCTCGAAGACCACTCTCAATTGCTTCGAAAATTGATTTGTCTGTAATCTTGAACGTACTTACAACATCGGTATGAACAGGTTCAGTAATCAGCATTAAGCGATAGAGTTTCTGATACTCCATCTCCCCAGTGAACGCAGAGATCTCGAAGTTTGGCTGTACAAAGAAGGTTTCTCGATTTTCTACCTTTTCTGGATGAATTCCCTCTTGAAGTACTCTAGCACCAACTTCTGTTAGTTTCACTGCAAGAATCTTCTTTCCTTTGTACGCCGCTTCAACGAGTCCCAATAGGAGCGGGGTTTCAAGAGCCATCTGTACTCTATCTTCATCAACCTGAATCCACTTCAATGGTTGATTCTCTTGAAAGAGCTCACTCCTGATCCAATCTCGGAGCTCTTCAATACCTATCCACTCTTCCTGATTTCCTTCTCGAAGTCGACATATTGCTAGATTCAAAGTGTATTCAGTTGGCTGGTCTGGAGTGGCCCAGATTGCTCTGGTTCTACCCAATGCTGACAACAGAAGACGTCTAGCAACGAGATATTGTTCTCCCGCAAATAGAGTGTCAACCTTTGATGGCAGTACTCTATCACCTTCAATTATTCTATACACACCAGCTTTTCTGGCAAATTTCTGTACAACTTCAAATCGTTCATCAGTAGCACTCGACATTGCTTCCTTCATGTGGTCAATTTCTCGTTTTGGAAACTCCCATGAAGAGGTCATCTTCACTTCATGTTTTGCAATGTAGGATACCAGTAGAAGCATATCGATGAGTAATGTGTCTCTCTCATCGACGAATTTCTTTGCTTTCTTTGGTTTCTCAGTCTGATGTTCTGGCAGTGCCTCAAAGAACTCTCTCAGGTGTGGTATGAAGAAATCAAGTACTTTGAATTCTGCAACTTCTCGTCCGTATTCTGTAAGTCGGCTCATCATTCTTCTGATGATCAATCCGAGTTTCCTGAGGTCTCTCTCGGTCTGGTTTAACTGGCCATAGCTGTAGATCTTTCGAAATGGTTTGAGCCTATCATAGCTCATCGCACCACCACTGAGTGTAAGAACACCAAGAAGGTCTATCTCAAGCTGTGTAAAAGTAGAGAATACCTCTTTCCTTTTTGCGGGGTCTCTCATCTTTTCAGCCAGCATATGAATTAGTGAGTCTCCGGTATCCGAACCTGTAACATCGATTCCCCATTTCTTACAGGCAACTAGCAAGTCTTCTCTGAATACATGCTCTAACTCTTTTACTAGTGTTTCTTTTGCCATTACCACGACCAGACCCATAATGTTGTCAAATGTGGACAAGCGCCCAGCTTTTCTTTGTATAAGACGCTTTTGGTTGTGCCATAATTTAGCACCCCAAAACACTTGAAATTGTTGGTTTGTCACTCGTTTCTTGAAAGAAACAAGCTTATCTTGGATACGTGAAAACCTCAACTGGGTGTCATTTTGGAACCGCTCTTATGGTGCATAAAATATCGACCGAAAAACTGGGATGAGTTTGTCGGACAGGAATCAACCATCAGTCAACTAAAGAGTTTCGCGGAATCTAATACACTTCCGAATATGATATTCTACGGTCCCACTGGCACTGGAAAAACCTCAGCTGCTGATGTGTTCTCAAAGGCTATTCTTGGTGATAGTTTGGGTGCCAATTTCAAATCATTGAACGTTCGAGATATTTGGTTTATGCCGTTGACGAAAGCAAAACGATCGGTTCAAGACTTGGCTAAACTTGGTCGTGATGAGCGCTCTGAATTAGACGAGTACATGTCAATAGTATATCGGGAAGCAAAGGCTTCTCTAAAAGCAAAGGGAAGAACTAGACCTCCCAATCGGAGCCAGCTGTTACAGGAAGCAATCCGATTCTTTGCATCCACATTTACAGTTACTGACGAGAAGATCAAGATTTTAGTTCTGGATGAGGCTGATGCACTAAGTAACAGTATGCAACAAGCACTTCGCAGGACAATGGAGCTTTACAGTGATGCTTGTAGATTCATTCTAATTACCCCATCATTATCTGGTTGGAGTCCAGCGATAATTTCTCGATGTTCAGTTCTGAAATTTCCACAACTCACCGAAAACGAAATCGTTGGACACGTAATCGACATTGCGAAGAAGGAAAATGTATCATTAGAACCCGATGCTGCATCGGCTATTGCTCGAGAGTCGGAGGGTGATTTACGGAGAGCTATCAATCTTCTTCAGATTACAGCAACAAGTAATCCCTCCGTCACAGAAGATGATGTCTATACACATTCAGAAACGACGCTCAATCGCACAACAAGAGAGATTGTATCCTTGACAATTGATGGGTCTTACCAAGATGCACGAAAAATGATGAGAAGTCTTGTTGCAGTCGATGGATATGACCCTCACGATGTTCTTCTAGCAATGAAGCGAGATCTTGTTAAACGACCCTTCGATCATAGTACTCTCAACAAAGTTCTAGAAAGGGTTGCTGAAATTGATTATCGTTTAACCCAAGGGAAGAATTCCTTTGTACACCTCGCAGCACTTCTTGCCTCTCTCAGAAATTACACGACAGAGAAAACCTAACGAAGTGGTTGAATTTCCTCTTTGAATCTGACCTTATCTTCAAGGGCTGCAGATAGATTCAGTGGAAGGTGTTGCTTGTCGTAAAGAAACTCTGCTTTGATAGTGGTTCCATCACGGGAAATCATTTCATTGTTCAATGCAGTTGATAGTAACTTGCGAACATCTGTAGGTTGACCATATCGACAACTGAAGGAGAGAAAATGAACTGAATCCTCAATTGCAACTTGGTTACCTTTCTTTCTGAATAAATGTGCAAGTACAAGAAGCATATCTCTCCCGTTCATATTTTTGCTTTCATCCAACAGCCTTTTAGAAGTTGTCGTGAATCTGGCATTTGCAATGATGAAATACACCGTCGAAACTGTTCATGGTCATTCTCACTCTCAATTAGAGGCTTTGCTGGAGGATTCATGTGACGCATTTGATGATTTCATCAACCTTGAACATACTTCGATGGGCGGATGGTCAAATATCAATATACGTGGACAATCTTCTGGGTTTGATTTCGTTCTGAAATTGCCTGCATTACTAGAGGATTTCACTAGTAATCCTTACGATAAGCAGTATGAGCTGAACCTCTTTTTTGGTCGTTTAGATATTGCACCACATCCAATCGAATTTGGTCGATTATCTGATTCTGTTGAAACTCCATTTTATCTTGTGGAATACGTCGAAGGGACTTCATATTCTGAATTGACTGATACGAGTGAGTCTGAACTTCTCACACTAAAGGAATCACTACGAATCATGAAAGAACAGAAACTTTCTGATATCCCTATTTACGAAACTGCCACAGATCTGCTCCTAGCAAATCACAATGGTATAGTAACGCATGATTGGTTACACAAAGCTTCAATGAAAACCAAAGGCCTGATTGATCAATTTGATTTATTATTTCCAATAGTGAAATCACTCATTGATGTTGTTGGGTACTGGTCCCAAGAACTAATTCACGGAGACTTGTGGATTCCAAACGTAATCTTTCGCCCCAAACAGAATGCACTACTTCTTGATTTTGAATCATGTGCTATTGCTGATTCAAGATATGATTTGGTTCGTCTTATCGAAGGTCATGACGAAAAACGAATAGAGAATTTTCCTAGCCTCTTTTTAGATCAGGATGTCAACTTCATTAACTCGCTCAGACCGCTTGCCACATCATATGTGATTGATTGGTGTATCGAGAGGCTCCTTTCAATGGAGTCTGGCATTGTAGAATCGAACTTGAATACACCAATAATCCACTCTATGGTTCTAGATTATGGTCAGCAGCAAATTGACCGTTTGAAATCTCTCTTGCATTAGTCGAAGAAACTTTCTGGTGGTTTTTCCCATATCTTCTCGTCTACAGAGGCTATGACATATTGATATCCCTGTTCAGTTAGGAATAGTTGTCTCTTCGCGCCAAAGTCCATATCACGAGTGTCTTTCGTAACGAGTGAATAGAATCGCGCAAAACTACCATCGGTCTTGGGTCGCAGGATTCTCCCAAGACGTTGTGCCTCTTCTTGTCGTGACCCAAAAGTACCAGACACCTGAATTGCTACATTAGCATCAGGAAGGTCTAGTGCAAAGTTTGCTACCTTTGAAACAATGAGTATTTTTTCTTCGCCTTCACGGAATGCGTCATAGAGCTGCTGTCTCACATCGTTATGAGTTTTCCCTGTAATGAGCGGTGCATCAACCTCTTCAGCGATAAGCTGAAGCTGGTCAAGATACATCCCTATCACCAGAATATTGTCTTTCTTGTGGTGAGCTATGATTTGTTTGATGACTTCGATCTTATCGGGATTCTCTGCAGCAATTCTATACTTCTTCCTATCAGGAGCTACTGCGTATGTTCTTCTCATATTGTCTGGAAGTTCTAACCTGATTTCATAGCAGATTGCAGTTGCAATCCATCCTTGGTCCTCCAGTAATTTCCAAGGCATATCAAACCGTTTTGGTCCAATGAGACTGAAGACATCTTCCTCCTTGCCATCTTCTCGCACAAGAGTTGCAGTAAGCCCAAGTCTTCGTGTAGCCTGAATTGTTGCAGTCGCTCTGAACACAGGGGCCGGGAGTAAGTGAACCTCATCATAGATTATGAGCCCCCAATTCCTTGCTTCAAAGATGCCGAAATGGTGGAACTCCGCGGATCTTGATTTTCTCCATGTGAGAATCTGGTAGGTTGCAACAGTAACTGGGCGAATTAATTTGTTATCACCTGTATACTCACCAATGTCCTCAGGTTTGAGAGTAGTCTTGTCTAACAGTTCTGATATCCATTGTCTAACAGCAATGACGTTTGGTGCTAAGATTAGAGTGGATGTCTGGAGTCGATGCATTGCTCCCATACCGACCATGGTTTTTCCGGCTCCGCAAGGTAGTACGATTACACCTGAACCACCCTGTTTACTGCCACCTGCATGGAAGATTGCAACAGAATCTTCTTGGTATGCACGCAAGCCCCACTCTTTGCCCTCGAGAGTAGTCGGTCTCATCTCGAAGGGAAGATGGTCTCCCTCTGTGTATCCTGCAACATCTTCTACGGGATGACCAATCTCAATTAATGCGTGCTTGATGAAACCTCTTTTCGACTCATCAACTCTGAATGTTACTTCATCGACGCGATCGATGATGAATTCTGTAACCTTCTTGTTTGCCCAGATTTCTTCTGCGAGATCTTCATCTTCGCATATGAGGAGTAAATCAATGTCATCTTTGTATAGTGAGATCTGTCCATATCTTGACATATAGTCGACAATCTCTCTAGAGATGTTACCAGGAATTGGGTACTTTGCGAATTCCTCTAATGCTGCAATGACCTCTTTTGGAGACATTCCCATGGCTGCAGCATTCCAGAGGCTTAATGGAGTCACTCGATATGTGTGAACATACTCTGGTGACTTGACAAGTTCTGCAAAACGTGCAAGAGAATCTCTCGCATCTTCATAGAGCGGGTTGTCAACCTCTAGTAAAACTGACTTGTCTGATTGAACGATTAATGGGTTGCTCGGTTTTGCCATGGTCTATCGACTTCCAATTGTTCGATTTGTTCCTCAGAGTTCCTAACTCTTTGAACGGAAATCGTAGGACGGCCGATTGGAATTGAAATAAATGCTTCCCTCACGGCCTAATTTTTGTGTCAATATCTCTAGGTATATTAACCGCGTTAAGCCGCAACCAGATTGCAGAGGATTTACGATGACATCTGTTGAAGAACCAGTCAAACAGGAGCGTTTGTATAGGAATCCTCGAGTTCTTGTCTTATCTCTTGATGCAATGCTTATCAGTCTAGGATTTGGAATTGTTGCTCCCTCCATGGCCTTTTATTTGATTGCGCTTGAGGGAGGTTTAACACAACCACCTGGTCCCGGATATATTGTTGCTCCTGAAATTGTAGCTAGTTTTTCTCTTATTCTTGGAATCATGATGGCATCTTTCATGGGAACACGTACCCTTCTTGCTAGATACTGGGGTGCATATTCAGATCGTAGAGGTCGCAAACCAATAATCTTGGCTGGACTTATTGGATACTTCTTCTTGCTCATTCTATTTGGACTGGCACAGAATTGGATTCACTTGTTATTTGTCCGAGCTCTACAAGGTGTGACATCTGCGATGGTATGGCCTACAGCTGAGGCTGCACTAATGGACATTGTTGGCCCCAATCGTAGAGGAGAAGGTCTTGGACTCTTCATGATGGTTTCCACCTTTGGTTGGATTCTCGGACCTGGTGTTGGAGGAATGCTCTACAATTTCTGTCGAGACATCCTCTTACTTTCAGTTCCTGACGTATTTCGGGTTCCTTACTTTGCTGGGGCATTGATTATACTTCCTGCAATTATTCTTACAGCTATCGTACTCAAAGAAACCTCTCCTGGAATAATCGATGAGACGAAGAAACAGGAAGAAATCTTGGAAATAGATGAACCAAGTGTTCCAGTGCTATCTGAGATATCAAATGAATCGGAAATGACTCCAAAGGTTCGTCGTATGATATATGCACTCTATCTGATGTCAGTATTCAATGGAGTTGCCATGGGACTTAGTATGCCAATATTCCAGCTCTTCTTGATGAGTAAAATCACGACAGATATTGGTCTCATTGGACTCGTAATATCAGGAGCTGGGGGTATTGGTTTATTATTCTCGATTCCAGCAGGGCGTTATTCTGATCGACGAGGTAGAAAGGGATTGGCAGTCTGGGGTGCAGTTGGCTCACGGATCAGTCTCGGAGTACTTCCACTTGCTTCAGATCTAGCTCAGACAAGTGTTATTTGGGTTGGACAAAGTGCTGCAATGGCGGCATCACAACCTGCTATGCGAGCAATACAGGCTGATGTGGTACCATGGAATCTTCGCGGAAAACTTTTTGGAACCATTCAAGCTTTCTTCAATGCTGGAGCAACAGTAGGACCGATAGTTGGTGGAGTTCTCTTTGCATACTTCTCTTTGATACTGATTCCAATTGGACCCTTCTTCATCGAAGGGCTTGTTATACCATTTTGGCTTGCATCTGTACTTGGTATAATTGGTGCGTTCCTACTTTGGAAATACGTAGAAGAAACCCATCCTGTGAAGATAATAAAAGCTGAAGATGAAGAACCAGTGGTAGACGCTACCTAGAGGGCTCTAAATCTCGCTTAAACCGCAACGCCTATATACTTCTCCTGAGCGCGAGAGCTTGATTTATGAAATCGGAGGTGCGAATGTATCTATGATCGAATCAGTGATTGTTACAGTGGATGCCAGCACCTACGTTGAGGATGTTTAATCTTCATCTGCTGCTTCTTTGTGTCCTTCATGCAATTCACGCATCGGGCGTGAAGTCTCATTGAGGTACAACGTACGTGGATGGTTTCTGCTTTTTTGGAATTTTTGTGCTGTGAACAAAAGGTGCGTAATTACTCGTCAATGAGAGTGTAACAAAAGTTGCATAAAAAGAAACAAAGCAAACAGGCTTCAAAGAAAAGAATCTACAAAGCAAAGGTAGACTCCAGTCGAAAGGGAGATGGATCTAAGGTCAAGAAGACTAAGAATCTCACCGTCACGCGGATTATAGAATTGTATGATCCAACCCCTTCCGTAAGTTCGAGCTTCTCTCGTAGTGAGGTGTTCTAGAGTGTCTGGTGTTGTGGAGAAACTAAATCCCAGGAAAGCCAGTGCTCTGAAATTCAAGAGAGATGGTCAACGCGGATCCCAGAGAGGCTGGACTGTCCCAATTAGTGAAATCACTTTGAGTGAGGTCCGAGAAGATGCAGTCCGATTTGGACTTGCTACAGATGTGGCCTACCAAATGAATGCAGGAAAAGAAGCTTCAATCTTTGTTGCATATCATAAGGAACATCCTATCATTCTGAAAGCATTCCGTCTCTGGCAGACATCACAGGCTAAGAAATCAAAAGGCTATTTTGCTCCAGGTAAAATGCAAGTTCTTGCGGCAAAAGAGTTTGATCTTCTTCTTGCTTGTTTCAAGGCTGGAATGCATGTTCCGACTCCCATTGGACGAGTTGGATATTACTTGACTCAGAGATTCCTTGGTGAAGGCCTTGAACCAGCACCACAACTGAGGAATGTAACACTTGAAGACCCAGAAACAGTATTGGATCAGATTCTTGATGATTATCTCATCATGTATCGCGATGTCCATTATGTTCATGGCGACCTGAGTGCTTACAACATCCTTTGGTTTGAGAATCGGCCTTGGATTATCGATATGCCTCAAGCATACAATGTTGGTCCTTGGGCGAACATGAAACATGCAGTGAAATTGCTCCGTCGTGACATAGTCAATGTTCTAACCTACTTCAAGAAGTACGGAATAGTCCTTGACCCTGACCATATCGTAGAAGTATTCCTCTCCGAGTATGTTCCTGATAACTTACGGAACTATGATGAGGATGTTGCTGCATCCCTAGATGGAGGGGTCTGAATGAGTCGAGTGGATAAACTCAACCCTCTATCGAAGGGCAGTGCAATAGATCAGAAGAGAGATGCTCTGCGTGGGGGAACATGTGGTAAGACTACAATAGAGGAACCTGGATTTGCAGAGATTCGGAATGATGCTATCCAGTTTGGACTGGCGACTGATGTGCTCTATCCTATGAGTGCTGGCAAGGAAGCAACGATATATCTGGCGCTTTGGAACAATCATCCTATCATTCTCAAGGCATACAGGCTCTGGGCTACTCCTCACAAATTGTCAATGACTAAAGGCCATATTCGTGAATCGAGTGGAAAGAAGACTAGATGGATTCTGGGTCTCTTAGAGGATATTGCTGTGAAGGAATTCGACATTCTCGATACTTGCTTCAGGTCTGGTGTTCGGGTTCCTACACCTATCTCCCGTGTAATGAATTACATCACAATGCGATTCATTGGTGATGGTGAAACCCCTGCTCCACAACTGAGGGAAGTTGAGCTTGAAGATCCTGAGGCGGTCATGAATGAGGTCTTTGACCAGTATCTACTCATGTATCGGGATGCAAACTATGCTCATGGAGACCTAAGTGCTTACAACATCCTTTGGTGGAAAGACCAACCTTGGATAATCGATGTTCCTCAGAGTGAGGTTGTAAACAAGTGGAGTGACATGAACAAGATCGAACTCATTCTCCAGCGTGATATTCGAAATGTGCTGAAGTACTTCGAAGGTTATGGAATCGAAAGAGATCCTGAGCATATTCTTAATGTCTTTCTCGATGCCTTCATTCCCCACAATCTGAGGAACTATCGGGAGCTTAGAAAGGAAGGAATGGAATTACTCTAGGTCTATTTCTCACTCATGGGAAGATAACAAAAAAGACATAGTGAGCCCCAGAAACTGAGGCTCAATTGCGGACGGTTGCTTGGGTTTCACCAATGATCCAAGGTGCCCAATCCCTGGAACAAGTAGTACTCAAGCTACCTTTCGCAGGACTACTCTGGACACGCCCGGTATCTTCTTCAAACTCTCTTCCAGCTCGTTCAAAGTTACAACGAGTTGGTCGGGTATGAAATAGCATTCGTAATAGCAGCGTTCGCCGCGCAAACAAACACCGGTAGTGAAAATTATGTCGCTGAGCTTGGCATCATTAAATGCGAAGTTTAGCTGCTTCAAGAAGTTTCGTGAAAGATCACTAATTTCTATTCTGAGCAGATAGATATCCTCGCTTGCCACTGGAAAGAGTTTCACAACTTTATCCTTATGATGCAACACTGTAAGTGCTGCTTTCTCCCCGATGTCAGCCACAAACTCTGCTGGGAACTCTACTGGTTTTCCAGCGTCTAATCGTAAGATTATTGCTGAGGTAGCTCCTTCTTTATCTAACAAACTTGACAACACGTCCTTAAGGGTCTGTACTTCCGATTTAGTTAATTCAGTCTATATTAAGTTATTCTGTTCTATGGTGTCTTTGTCGGACATTCAAGTTTGTAACTATTTTATTGAAATATGCTCAATTTAGAGTAAAAATAGCCATGTTGGCATGCAGTCACTGAAGTCGCAATGTATAATTGGTGCCGAATCATCTCCCGGCAGTGAGGAGAGAGAGTCGCGTGAATCCACGTTTATCCCAGTTATTTGGTATCATTCTTATTGTAATCTGTGGAGCAATGACACTAATTGTCTACCAAAGCACCATGATGACTGAAAACCCTGATTTGATTATTATGATCGCGTCTGGAATGGTAGCTTGGGCTCTTTTGGCAATGCCTGAACTGATCATCGGATTGTGGCTAGTGGCAAAGGGAACTCGTGAAGCGCGTATCGGTGATGTTTCAGGTGATTTAATTCCTCTAGTTCAGAATGAGGGAAGAATTGGTGTTGCAGCTGCAGCACGAGAGCTTGGACGGGACCCACAGGTTATTGCTGATGCTGCTGAGAAACTATCTCGTAAACGATTGCCCCTGGTGTATCTTGACAGACGGTCTTCTGAAATTGTCAGTCCAAGTGCAGTATCTCTTGAAGAGAGTCTTCTCCATCTTTTGTATGCTCAGAGGAGAATGACATTTGATCAGATTGGTAAGGTTACAAATGCCACAGACAAACAAATCATCGAAGCAGTAAGCGAACTATCCAAAGATGGAAAATTCCGTGGTACTATTGACAAGAACTCTCGGGTAATCTATACTCAAGAAGCAGTTTCACAATTACCTAATGCTTTGACAACTTGTCCAAACTGTGATGGGAAATTGGATGCACCAGTTCTACCCGGTGAGGAAGAAACTTGCCCATATTGTGGACATTCCATCGTTAACAGAGTGAAGTGATAGGGCGGTCTCTCCGAACTCTCCATTTGTCAACTACCTGCCCCTTCTCGACAATGTAGTAGCAGTCATGAAGATTAGCTGCGAGACATGAGTGATTCGGAAGAATTCTCACTGCATCGTTGACCTTGAGTTTTTGAATCTCAGGAGGATTCAGAAATTTCACTTTACCATGTTCTTGGGAAAGAGAATAGAGATGAAGATTGGTGTCTATTACTTGATTGTCGTAATTAGAATAGATTTTTCCAAAACTAGTTGTTGCTTCAAGGTGTGTTGGACCTAGATCCTTTGAGAGTGCAGTTGCACCTGCATCGGTTACTAGATAGTCATCATACTTTCCAATTATCTTTGAATATGCAGTCAATGCGCAATCAGAAATCTGACAACAACCAAGAACAACCTGTGTGTAATCGTGAAAGACATAACTTCCTGGACGTATATCTGTGATTCCCTCCATGAAGCTATCAGTTAACTCAACCGTTGGAGTAGATCCGATGCTTACGATTTCGGGTTTGAGACTGCTACTTTCATTCTCCAATTTATCAGAAAAATCAATCATCACTTTCTGTTCTTGTAGAACTACCTCTTTGATTTGCTCAATCGATGTTGCGTCATAAGAGTGACCAGCATGAGTCAGTATTCCCTTGAAATCTAAAGTCTTGGAACTTGCAATTCTGCTCACTAGTTTGATAGATGCAGGGTTTCTTGGGTCCACCCCAGTCCTGTGATAACCACAGTGCACCTTGAGAAGAACCTCAATTGTCATGTTCCTTTTTTCTAATTCTAATTCCAAGTCAGATATAATCTCATTGTTCTCAAGAAGTAATCTGAGTTTCACCTTTGAAGCAATATCCAGTGCATCTTTGATTTTGTTTGATGACATCGGAACTGCATACGTTATGTCACTGAATCCCGCATCTGCAAAGATAGCAGCCTCGTCCAATGTTGACACGGTTATTCCTTTAGCTCCGTGTTCAAGCTGCATCTTGCCAATCTCTATACATTTGTGCGTCTTGATGTGCGGGCGAAGATTGACTCCATTCGTTTCAGCTTTCATAGCCATGGTCTTGATATTGTTCTCTAGTTTCTCGTAGTCAACGAGGAGAACTGGTGTTCTAAGATTAGACAAATTCATCTTTGACATTGCAGCCACTCGTTATCCTGGTTGAACATGCTACCTCAAATACTCTCGTGCCGGGCGAGCGTAAGCATTTTGTAGAAGCGTGATGTCTTTCAACTTGGTGTGTGAAATGGATAAGATTACTAAACTCCTGCTTGATATGCTAGAACATGAGAGTAATCAACTTCGGTTCGTATTAACTGCTGCAAAAGAAACCGACTTGAAATTTACTCCAAAAGATGAATTACGTCCCTTGATTGATTTAACAAATCACATTGCACAGATACCTCTTATTGATTTCAAATTCTTCTCTAAGGAATTCGAATCGTTCGAAGAAGTAAGAGCAATGGAAAAAGATCTTCGTCAAGATACAATAGATGAAATGCTGTCGATCTATGACGAAGGAATTGAGAAGATAAAGGAACAGATTTCCAAGCTCTCTGATGAACAAGTTCTTGTAAATAACTTGAAAGCATTCTATCAAGATGGTCCTGAAAAGAGCTGGGCTCATTATATCCCCGAAATCACTACACATCTTGCTATGCACAAGATGCAGTTGTGGATGTATCTAAAGCTAGCAGGTTCTCCTGTAAGCATGTGGACTTACTATGGTGTACCTCAGAGTGAATAGTTGATTCATGTTATTCCGTGTTGATCACCACGGATGCGACGACGAAGGTTAAGGCGAACTTCATCGACCTTCTCCTTCACCTTACTACTCTTTGGCCAGAACTCCTTGATCTCATCGAATCCATGAACATCCCAGTAGAGTGGACATGCACCGTAACAATAGTCGAACTTGTCACATTTCTTGCATCCTTCTGGAGCGAATTCTTTTGCTCTCCAGAATTTGCTAGATCTATTGTACCAAACCTTCTCGAATCCTTCATGGAGTAAGTTTCCAACTGGTTCACTAAAACTTGAGCATGGAAGGAGACCTCCCTCTGCATCAATGGAGATGAGTCCATCACAACAAGCACAGCTCTTTGCTCCTAGACCGTGAGCGATGGGGTTGAACAAACAAACTGGCGTAGGTGCGTACCAAACAAATTGGATACCTTTCTTGCCTGCTCTTTTCTTTACTCGTTTTACAATCTCTTCTATCTCGGAATATTTGACCTGAAGTTCATTTCTTAGCTTGGCTGCTGTTCCTGTGTAAATCACCATATTCATACTAAAGTAAGAGAGTTCCAGCTCGTCAGCAAGAAAATCAACGAGTTTTTCAAGATGCTCCTTATTTGGTCTACAGATTGTTGTATTGCAATGAGTGTAGATGTCTGTTTCTCTAAGATTCTTTACACCTTGGACGGTTTGGTCAAAGGCTCCTGGTGCACCGACGATAAAATCATGAATCTCCGCATCTGGTCCTTCGATTGAAACCTGAGCACTGTTCAATCCAGCATCAACTAATTTCTGTACAAATTCCTTGCTACTGCAACGACGTCCATTTGTGATGAGGTTGACTCTGAGACCTCTTTCTCGACCGTAAGAAATCAGTTCGAACAAATCTTCTCTGAGAGTTGGTTCTCCACCAGTGAACGATAGACTCGGAGCCTTTGCGTCATCAACGATCATGTCGATGACACGTTTCACTTCCTCAGTTGACATTTCATCTGTGTCTCTATAGGGTGAGTATGCATAGCAGAATCGACATGCATTATTGCAGCGATACGTTAGGGCAATCTCACTTAGCACAGGATACTTTATCTCGCCTGTTCCAAAGGGAACAATCTTTGCTGTTCTGTATGTGTAGATATTCTGATTCCCCGAAACCATATTTCTAAGGTCATCTACAAAATCTGCAAGATCGTTGAGAACAACCTGCTGGTCCGCACCAATAGCTACAAAGTGATTGACAATCAGTTTGGCATCCTGGCCTTCGAAAAGCAGTTGTAGCATTTTCATTGCAGTCTTATTGAGATGCATTACCTTGTTTGGTCTCAGAATGAGCAAGTTGTCTTCTGGTCTAGGAAAGAAATAGTCCTTAACGTCATCAATGAATGCTGGAATCCAAGCTAGGTCCTCGATTGTGTAATTGTATTGTGGGATAGATTTGGACTCGGGCATTGTTTCCTTAGCAAGTGGACAGACATCTTAAGCATTCGGTTAGGCCAGGTCACAACTTCACTTAGCTGAAAGGCTTAAGAGTCCCCAAGGTTGAGATAGAAGTAACATCGTTGTGGAGTGTGTTCGATGAGCACGAATGAGATTGTATTGCCGTACGGTAAAATCAGCAAGAAGAAGCTGGTTATGCATTTTAGCGCTTATGATATTGATCTGCCAATCATTGCTGCGGGCATCCGTGAGAGAATGGATGTCTTCCGCGAGCTTGGTGTTGCTTTTGCAGGGTTTGGGACTGAGATTCCTGAGAGTATGTCAGAACAGTCACCAGCACTTGTGAAGTGTTTCTTTGAGTATGTTGGTGAAGGTGGAGATGCAAACGAGATTCTGAAACGCGTCTATCACTTGGTCTGGGGCGGAATGATTATGGAATTCCCTGACATCGAAGAATGGGCTTCTGCAAAGGCTGACCTTTCTACACTAACACTTGCGCAAGCTGAGGTAATCAGAGCGAGAAAGGAAGATTGAATGTAACGCGAAATTTGAGAGATGATATCTCCAGCATGAGGGTTCTGTCTTGAAACGAAGTCTAGCCAATGGGTTCATCCTAGGTCTTTTGATGCTATCAATGGCCTCAGTATGTGTAACTGCGAGTATCCCGAGTCAATCACAGGAAATCAATCATGATAGCATTCTCGTTGACGTAGTGGTTCTACCTAATGGAAGAATCAATGTCACATACTGGATTACAATTACCGTTGTCAGTGGATCCTTGGGTGGATTTGATTTACTGGGTATCCAAGAGTCCTCCGTCTATGACCCTGATAGAGCATATGCTCAGATTGGAGGGGATAAGTATCCTCTGACTGTTGGAACACTATCAGGTGGATATGCATTGGACTGGTTGCCCAGAACACAAGAAGGTGAAACTGTTACAATTGTTTTTGGTTACTTTAGTACGAATAGGATAATTGAGAAGACTACCTCTAGTACTTATGGTGAACTAGGAGTTTTGAATTGGGCTCCTGCTCAATGGTCTAAGCCTATTGATTATGAAGCTGTTCAAGTTATTTATCCAATAGTTCTCGATCCTACTTGGTACAATGCTTCCACTCATGGAGTGTATACAACTGGTGCAGATGCAGTTGGATATGTTGAAGATGCTAATCAAGGACTCTGGTCTGGTTCAAGTAAATATAATTTTGATGAACTCAATCTTTTAGCCTATCCTTACGATGTTGGAGCATCCTCTCGTAATTTCACCGTAAGTATGGAACATTCGAATCTTCTGACTGAAGATCACTTCAGAGTATTCCATTACACGAATTGGAGTTATTACGCTCCATTCATTGAACCTGGCGCACTAGGTGTAAGCGTTGTATCATTTGTAAATGCTAATGCTGAAACCCAATTTGACGTAGAAGTTAGCGTCTATAACTGGGGTGATGACGACCTTGAAGGTGTCATTGTTTCTATGACCGTACCAGACAATGTAACCCTTGTAAGTGGTGATCACCTAACTTACATCGGATCTTTGGCAGGTGGTGAAATCTGGTATATTGCATATTCATTTGTTCCTGATAATATTCCTGAAATCAGGACACTTGGATTTGCCATTACTGCAGATAATCTAAATATTACAGACTCCTTGTTCTTTGGTGTTGATATTTACATCCAAGAGTACATTCCTCCCCTCATTGATCCGAATCTCTTATTCCTTGCATTTGCTGGAATCGTAACCTTGGGTGTTGTCTATTATGGTTACTCCAGAGTAACACGTGTATATGGTGCAAAGTGGGATGTTGATGAAACAACAACCCAATATGAATCACCAGAGATTGCAATTCAAACCTTCGGAGCAGAAGGAACAGTAGCAGAATTGGACCCAATTGAATCTGCATTCTTTGTGAATACCACGCGGCAGAAATTGGTTTCTATGATTCTTATGTCATGTGTCAAGAAGGGTGCAATCCGAGTCATTTCAACTGAACCAATGAAACTATCCGTTACAGGTTTGCAGTTTGATGAACTCACGTATTATGAGCAGATGTTTGTTGATGCAATTGTAGATGATGAACTTGACTCAAGCAAAGTAGATGAGATGCTTGAGGAACTAGCTGACAAGGTACAAGCTAAGGCTTGGGATGCCGACTTTGAAGCAACCAAAACTCATCACGATGAAATGGTGGATGGTGCGTGGGAGGACTTGGAGAGTTATCCGACCTATGATGGAAGGGTGGATTATTACTTCAATCGACGATATCATGATGGTTGGGCTTGGTACTGGATATACATGCATCCCCGACATAATCATGACATTGGAACCGTATTCTCACGACCTGGAACTGGTATAGCTCCACCACAAGTACCCGATTGGTTTACTGGATTGGCAGACGCCACTGGCAACACAATTGCTGGTGTCGGTCGAGTGGTTGGAGATGTGGCTGCAACAACTGGAAAAATCATGACCAATGTTGCCAACACAATCGGAAGTGTTGTGGAGAATGTTGGAAAGATTGTGACAGATCCTCTCAAACCACTAATCGAAGGAACTAGTCGATGCGTTTCCCATGACGCTTGCCATAGCGCCTGCGTTTCACATGATGCATGCCACAGTGCATGCCATAGTGCGTGTCATAGTGCTTGTGTTTGTCATAGCGCATGCCATAGTGCATGTCATAGTGCTTGTGTGTCTGGCGGATACAGATAATCCTAGTAGACTATCATCGAATGATCCGACTCAGTTATGCGAACAACCAGACCCTCTCTACCGAAGTTACATCTGTTAGGATATGTGGTGAAAACACTTCTCCTTTGACTACAACAATGCTATGGAGAGTCAACGATGCAGTATCTGACCAAGCAAACGCAACACCGCCTGTGTCATCTGTTATTGTAACCATAGGTCCAACGATTAGTGTAATTGTACTTCGTACTGTGACTGCAGTACCACTATCAACTGTAAAATCGTTGATGCTACCCATTGGAGTGGCATCGATCTTTCCATCATGCCATGCAATAAAGGCAACTCCAATTACTGCAATGATGACAACTACGAGTAGAATTTTTGGCGTGTTTGATCCTTTCTTCTTCGGCATTCAAATCCCCTGTGCGCTTCGGGACATAGCCACTAAATAATATGTGGTCATAAAAAACATCTCACCTAGAAAGGCAAGTACAAAAGGCAGGACGGCTTTTTTTCTCTATGGTAGCAATGGACGTTTCAGAGCGATATGTTCGGTTATGTGGTGAAGTATCTAATTTCACCAAAGCTAAAACTGGAGTTAGTTTTGTGGATGCATATATTGGTCCAGAGAATTTGGATCCTGAGAAGCAATCCAAAGATAAAACTCCCGAAGAACTTTCACATAGTGTAAACGAACTGATGGATCAGGTCAAGGATGATGTTGACGCTCCTCTTCGAGCAGAACATCTTCTTGGTGAATGCAGGTCAATGGTAATCACAATTGATTGGCTAAGTGGAAAGGACATTTCCTATGATGACCTAGTTCAAGGTCTATTCAATTTCCCTCTCAAACGATTTTCAGAATCAGTTATTGACAAGAAAATAGAAGATCTTGACGAAGCACTTCGAGACTACCCTGGAACTGAACTTCGTGACCGTGTGATTACTTTCTCGAAGGAAGGTGAAATTTCTGGAGATGAATTGAAACAGCTTGTAGAAACAGATCTTCAGAGTAAAGCAATCGAGGTTGGCCAGCTATTTGAGAAGAAAGTGTATTCACTGATTGGCACTTCTGTGACCGATAACGGAGTTGAATATCAGACAGTCACCGGTGCTCCTTGGAGTGGATACAACTGGTATCAGAAGGGATTCAAGAGTCTCAACCAATTCAACATTGATGTCACATTCAACAAGACCTCTCTTCAAGGCGTAATCTACCACGAATACGAACATCATGTTTCTAATCTCTGGCGTGAGAAATTCTTCCGAGAAACGGGGAATCTAGAACTAGCAGTAGTTCCTCTACACACTGGTCGGTGCGTAATTTCTGAAGGAACTGCAGACACTGCTAAGGAATTCTTGGGCGTTGTAGAAGACAATCCCAATATCAAGATCGATGAAGCTCTGTATACTCTTCGAAGGATGACAAGTATCAATGCAGCAATCATGTTGAACGATGAACGGAAATCTATTGATGAAGCAATTCAATATATGTTTGAACGTGGCTACCGTACTGAAAAATCTGCTACGAGCTCGATTGGTTTCATAGGACCTAAGATGGCTGATGGGCGACCCAATTTCTGGGCTCCGTATGTCTTCACATATTTCTTCGGTAGAACTGACTTTGTTCTTCCCACATTCAACAAAGCAGTTGAACAGGATGAACTCGTGAAATTCTATAAGACACTCTATCTGAATCCATACTCGGGATCAAGTGTAACTTGGCACAAGGCTTACGAGTGGCTTGAATGAAGATGCACTAAATTATGTGTCTACTCAAGCTAACTTGATCTTTCCGTTTTCCATGATGGTTCGAGTACGTCCATCTGTATAAGTTACGACAACAGTGGGTTTGTCTACAAGGAAGTCTTGGTGAGTTGCTGAATTATTTGCTACAATTCCAGGGTAGTCAATATTGCTACCAAAAGCGACATGTATCGCACTACCAATTTTCTCACTCTCCAGGAACTCTTCGACTATCCGTGCTTTAGGATTAAGACCAAAAGCGAACTCTCCAACATGCTTTGCCATTGTATCTATGGCCTGAGTGTCGAGTACTCCTTGTACAGCTTTCATATCGTCCCCCTCGACTCTCTCAACTTTACCATCTTTCACGGAAAGGCAGATGGGTGATTTCAGAGGTCCGATTCCTCCAACTGCAAGGTCACACACCAACGTTCCTTGCATCCCTGTTTCTACTGGTCCGACAAGTACCTCTCCAGTCGGAAGGTTCATCCATTTCATATCTTTCCAGTTGATGAATGTGTCACTGAACCATGTGCGTCCTTTCACATTCAATGTGAAGCTTGAACCAGCTGGTGCGGTTACATGAACTGAATCAACGTCCTGCAGGAGTGCAAGTAATGACCTTGCAGTATTCTGCATCTCTGCATTTTCATCACGACTGAGTGATAAAGCACCTTCAGTAAGCATATCCATTGTAATTCCAGGACAGTGTCCTAGACGCGATTTACCCTTCCTAGTTTCCAGCTTGATTGTTGCTATTCGAAACGGAGTTTCCTCAGACATTCCCCGAAGAGTATTCACAAAGATATCTGGTTGGTGAGGAGAATTGATCATCTCTACAAGATGTTTTGGAGGAGTCTTTCTGAACACTCCCTCTTGTGTTTCAAGAACTACCATCCTTGTCCAGAGACCTAGCTTGATTGCTCCCTGGGCAAAAGCATTGGCAACATCCAATCTAACATCATCTGTTACAATTAGAATTGATTCACCTGCTCGTGCCTCCAGAACAGATTTGAGTGCATTTGCTGCTGCAGTAATCGGATCCATGGTTATCGCCTAACGATTTCAGGATTCCACCTACTTTTGTTTCTTCTGGACCGCCAATGTATGAAAGTATTGATATTCTTTCATGTGTAGTTTGTAGAGATTGAGGGAATCGTAATCAATGAAACCGAGATCAAAACTGATCATCATTCTAGCTTTTTCAATAATAATAGCAATTCCACAACAGGTTGTCTTGGCTTATTCTTCAGCATCAGGACATATCACCATTGAACCTGATGAGTGGTGGTACTCTCCAATGTTTATAGAAAGTGGCGAACTCTTGGAATGTTCGTTCCATACTGACTATGGAGTTGTAGAATACTTCATAGTCCATGAAGACTACTACATTGAAAATACAGAGATCAGTGAACTGGTTCTCATTCATCATGGTATCGCTTCTGGTGATGATTTTCAAATATTTCTTACTGGGGAAGGTGGATGGTATTGGGTCTTCATAAACAATGGAGCAAATACAACAAGGCTTAATTTTTCTTGGGAATCCAATTCTCCAAATAATGTACTCGCACCATTTAATCTAATCTTAGCGACTGCAGTACTTGCTGTAATTTTTGGGTTAGCTGGAGCACTACATTTTCGTAATAAAGGAAAACAAGCTCCTATCATTTGATAGAATAAAAAGAGAGATGTGTGTGATGGTCAAAGACCACCACACGTTCTAAATCTAAACTACATGCTACCTTGTGCTTTGTTGTAAGCACGGTCTAGTTCCCTTGTCATTCCAGCTGGAATAGCTGTCTTGCCAGAGATGTCTCCTTCCTTACGACGAATAAAGACGTAGAGAAGAGTGACATAGACGATATCGAATGTTCGTAGAACTAGTGTACTTGGAATTGCTGCAAAGATCATGAAGACTACTGCAAACATGAGAATCATGAAGATGTCTCCAGATGAGTATATCCATCCGATGAGAGCTCCAGCGGCAGCAAAGCCGATGAACATCATGACTGCCAATACCCCGAAACCCCAGCGAACTGCTGTTTCTTTGACCATTACATCAACGAAGTTCTTACGGACAAGTCCAACACTTCGCTTGATTGCTTTGCCAGCACTTAGCTCCTCTGCTACCATTGCAGGGATAGTGAAGTAGTTCACCAGCATCCATACCCACCCAATGATACCTGATGCTGCACTCCCAACTCCTCTTCCTACAGCACTCCCCGATTTTCGAGAAACGGCTGAAATAACTATTTGGACGATTTTAACTATTACACCCATGATACTGAGTACCACAAGACCTCCAATAACTCCCAGAGATGCCTTGACTCCATCACCAAGTCCAGGGTCTTGCCCTCTCATGTAAATATAGGTGATTGCTGAAGTAGTTGAATACGCAAAGTTGTAGAAGAAGATGGTTACAAACAAGAAGACCACTCCACCCACAATAAAGCCCCAATCCGTTTCTAAATTGAATTCATAACCGACCTGGAACACATGTGGCATGAAATTGAGAAGGATTGCCGCGAATAATAGTGCCGATACTAAAGTGAAAACCATTGTCAACAGGGGCGGAACAAACGTTCCCTTTTCATCGAGTGTGACTTGCCCTGTTAGTTTGATGATTTCACCAGCTCTTCGGACTCTATCTTTGAATACTGTAAATAGTAATAGAGTGATGAAGAGTGTAAATATCCCAGGTATTAGAATCGGCCAAGCTGCAAGTAGAGTTGAAATCGTGAAAACACCCGTAGCAAGAAGAACTATCACGATACCCCAGGTCATGAGGTTCATGAAGAAGGCTCCAATATAGATCAGAGTTCCTCCCAATCTTCTTGCAGCCATAGAAGCTCCCAAAGCCAATCCTACACACAGTACGATTATTCCTCCCAATAATGCCAACATTAGCCATAGATTGTCAGCCAAGTACGGTGAAATTAATGCTATGAATCCCATTACTTCAGTTTCATACAATTGGTAGAGATTCAGCATTGAATATATACCCAAACTAATGAATGCACCGAAGACAACTACCAGCCCTGCAATTGCACCCTTATGGCTTGGATATTTTTCTTTTTTATGATAATCAATAAGGTCAACACTTGTCAAATGTTTTCTCCTCCTTGTAGACGCGCTATTTGTCTGACTTCAATCCTGCTTCAATTGAATATTAACGTTAGCAAATTTGGAAAAATATCCTATATGCTAACTTATTATAGAAAAGATGTCAAATGTTTACTATGCAAGAAATTCACTATTGTGCACCAGGGCATATCTTCTGCAGAGCAAACAAAATACTCCTCACTGTTGATGGGAGTGAAGGTTCTGCAAAAGCTGCTACTGTTGCATTCGAAGTAGCGGAGATGACCAAATCTAAACTCTTCATTCTTCATGTTATTCCTACACACATAGTTAAGCAAGTTGCACTGATGTCTGATGGCGATGTTGACGAGATCTTGGCAAAATACTCTTCAAAGGGAGAGATGCTTCTAGAGGGAGTCAAGGCGGCAGCAAAAGATTCAGGAATCGATGTAGAGCTTGTACTTGACAAAGGTTCCCCTTCAGATAGAATTCTAGCTCAGGTTAAAGAATTGGGAGTGGATCTGGTTGTCATTGGCTCACATGGAGCTTCTGGTGGTGCTCATACAGGTTTAGGAAGATCAGTAGAACGAGTTACAATGAACATTGACGTTCCTGTTCTAGTTGTTTAGAACGAAATGCAGCAGAGAGAATCGTGGGAATATCTCCCTGTGCAGTTCTAGCTACCAAATAGAAATGATGGTGCTGTTTCACCGTCAGCTTCTATTGCCATCCTGATTAGATTCCTTACACTAAGGATTTCCCAAGCTGGTTTAGCATATGCAATTGTAATCTGTCTTGCTTCTTCTCGTGGAATACCATGTGAAATTAACGTATTGTAGAAAGTCTTTGCAGCTTTCTTCACTTCACCACGACCTTTTCTAAGAGACCACCATGTCTTGGCTAGGAGCTTGGATCCACCACCCATGCTTGTCGCAACTATTGATGCAATAGATCTAGCTTTACCCACTATTATTCAAACTCCTCATCGAATGCCTCATCTTCATAGTCGACTTCTTCTGGATGTCGCTTCTTCTTCTTTGCTCTCCTCGATTCGCTTGAAGCTTCGTTACTAACCATGCTGATGAGCTTGCTGAAGTCAAGTGCTCCTACAAATTTCTTAGTCATATCCAAGGCTACTTCTTCAGGAATACCTTCAGCAATGAGATTGCTGTAAAATTGCCCGATACCTTTTGCCATATTGCCAGCAGATTCTGGACTGTAAACACTTCCTATTACGCCTGAAATCAACTTTGGAATTGATTCATTCAAAGCTCCAAATAATTGTGGTAAGACTTCTGCGACTTCTCGAAGTTCATCCATGTCACTGGATTTACTGCTTTTCTTGCGTTCATTGTCTGAGTTTTCGTTACTCATTGTGTTTTACACCAAGTATGTATAGGGTGGTCACTTAGTATATATAATGTGGAAAAAAGTGACCAGTGCTTTCTTTGAAGTTCCCAGCTGTGAAATCTTTCAATCAGTCTCTTACCAGTGCGAAGTACCTTGCTCTATCATCTTCATCTTCTATTACTTGCAGAATTTCTCGTGAAACAAGTTCATTGACTCGCTCTCTGACGATTCTTCTTGAAGCGGTTCCTCTCTCTGCTCGTACTCCTGCTGTTATCTGGCTGATATTTAGCGGGCGCGAAGAATTATCCAGAATCTGAATGATTCGCCAACTGATGTCATCTTTCTTTAAATCTCCATAAGTGGATTCTAATCTTTCGGCTTTTGTGAATTTGGACATCAGTCTAACCATACCATCATAGAATTCAAAGCCTTCACGGATGACCTTGGCTGAAGTACGAACTTCTTCGATTCCTGGTCCAACCCTCTCTATGAGTTCTTCAAGTCTAGCAAGTCTGTTTGAGATTTCATCTAACCTATCCTGCACTTCATCTAGAGAGAGGTCTTCTGCCCCCTTAGATTTTGCAGTTTTGGTCTTCTTCTTGCCTGTCAAGGATTCGTCGCCAAGCTCACCAAGATACCGGAAAGAGATAAGTCTGATGGAACTAGCGAATATCACAGGCAGAACTGACTGAATAGTGAGTAAAATGACTGATGACGAGATTGAGAATGTGCTTCCTCTAAAGGATCTATTCCATTTCAGTCACTTCTCTAGATTCTATAGACTCTATGTTCCCGCCTCGATTCTTGTTGGTCTCGTCTGCGGTCTCTTCATGGTTACTTTCCAACTCATGATAGAAGCAACCACGTTTGCTTTCTCAGGACTTCCGCTTTTTCTCGCCCCACTTATCGGTGGTATTTTCTCTGGAGTTCTCATCTACTTTGGTCGAAATGAGATTCAGGGGAGTGGGATTTCAAAAGCTATTGAGATGACCCATACACCAAGCGGTCTACGAAAAGGAACCACGATTACAAAAATGATTGCAACCTCCGTTTCAATTGGGACTGGGAATCCCGTTGGTCGTGAAGGTCCTGCTGTACTAATAGGCGCAGGAGTCGGGAATCATATCGGTCGACGACTTGGTTTCAAAGATTCCTCACACATCCGTGTTTTTCTGATGATGGGATCTGCTGCTGCAACTGCTGGAATCTATCAAGCACCTTTAGGTGGTGCACTATTTGCCACAGAAGCCCCATACAAACGTGATGCTCGTTTAGGTTATTTTGTACCTACAGTTATCGCTGCAATTACTTCATTTATTGTCTTCAGCGGAATCTACTCACTTGTCACTCAAAATGGTCCTAGCCATATATTCACCTTTGTAGCATCATATCAATTTACTATTGCTGAAACTCCACTCCTCATCTTCTTCGGTATAGTCGCTGGGCTTGTTTCAATTCTATTTGCCGTAAGTTTGATGGCAACTAGAAATTTCTTCACAGTGAAGTTACCAGATTGGGCGGATCCAATCTTTGGTTCACTCCTGGCTTGCGGTGTGATTTTAATTGCGATGCTAGTTGCTGGACCCCAATTGACGATAGCGGGTATGGGTTATGAAGTGATTAATTTCCTTGCAGAAAATCCGCAACCAATTCTTATTCTAATTATCCTCTTATTTAGCAAGTTGTTCGCTTCATCTTTCGTAGTAGCAGGTCGTGTATCAGGTGGTGTGCTTGCATCTTCGTTGTTTGTTGGTGCAATGCTCGGGTCAATTTTTGGAGAGATTTTTCACCCCGAAAATGTAGCTGCTTTCATGGTTTTGGGAATGGGCGCAGTACTTGCAGCCACAACCAACACACCAGTTGCAACAAGTGTTATGATGTTAGAAATGAGCTTGTCATTTGATTTGGTAATTCCACTTGTTATTTGTATAACAGTTTCATATCTAGTGAGTGCTGGAACTTCGCTCTATGAAGGACAGAAAATTTCACGGGCTGATGAATCCACTGATTTCTTTGCATCTATGAACATCTTAGATGATAGTAAAGTTGACCTTAGGAAATCTAGGGGCGATGAGAACGTACTTGATTCTGGAATGAACATCATTGATAGAAACAAGTGAATCGTAGCACATGCTTTCCTGCAAAAGTTAATAGGTCAATGGAACGTTATAGTATACGTCGCGATTGGATTAGCGTTGGTTTTCCATTCGAGTCTAAAACCTGAGGAGGATTGTCCAGTGCAAAGGAAATTAGTAAGCGCGCTACTATTGACCTGTCTAGTGTTATCGAGTGTTCCTGCTTTCTTTCATCTATCATCGTCAGATGACTTGCAACCAATAACTCATGAGAGCATACCCCTTGATTTTGGTCCACTCGCTGAGAAGTTCGGTGAGCGTATACCTGTTGTTGTAAAATTTGAAAATGGATTGACAACCGAAATGACTACAATGCTGTCAGAGATGAATATCGAGTTCACTCTTGGTAATGCAGCGACAAGTCATGTTGGTCCGTACTATCTACTTGAAGGGAGTCAATCCAGCCTTGAATCACTAACTGATTTGGGTGTTGTTTCAGATATTGCTGTTCAGACGACAGCTGAATTTCTACAATCTCCACGAGATGTTTCTATTCCTGAAATCAATGCAGATGATGTTTGGAAGGCTCTTGATGATTATGGACGCAATGTGACTGGTGAAGGCATACTAATTGCTGATCTTGACTCGGGCGTAGATTGGCGTCACCCCGATTTGTGGTTTGCTGATGGTGGCTCGTTCCTGTATGTCAATTCCACAGGTACAGGTTTCGTGAACGGAACTGATGCCGTTGACCTCAACGGAGATTATGCACTAACACCTGACGAAGCTGTATACTGTCTTGATTTGAGTGGGGACGGAATTTTCAATATAACAACCGAATGGATATGGGCAGATAATGTCACTCAAAATGGCTTTCCCGACCCTGGAGAACCTTTCTTCGTAGTAAATGATACTTCAGGTAATGGTCTACTTGATGGCTGGGAAAATTTGACTATGCTTGGTACTCCAAAGACACGATATATTGTAGAGATGGATGGCGCTCCCTATCCTGCCACTGCTTTGCAGGTCTGGGATCGGGAAGTGAATCTGACATCAAGCACTCACAAGGATACAATGACAAATGGTGGAGGACATGGTACTGCTGTTGCTGGAATTCTTGTAGGAGGTCAACTTGGTTATCGAGACTGGGTTGGTGTAGCTCCAAGTGCGGAACTAATGATGATTCGTGTTCTTGGAGATCAAGATACAACTCTCAGTATTGAAGCTGGTTTGGCTTATGCAAATGCTACTGGTGCTGATGTAATTCTTGTAGAGATTGGTTCGTGGACATATCACTATTTAGATGGCAGTACTGAGATTGTTGATATCGTTGAGAATATGATTGACCTACTTGTAGCTGATGGCATACCAGTTATCGTTCCAAGTGGGAATCTTGGTAGTTCTGACAAGCACAGTATGTTCACTACCGCTCCAGGTGTTGCATATCAAGCATCTTTTGCAGTTCCACCAGCCGGTGGTGAAATTACTGCTGATATCAACAATATCTACATCACAGTACTATCTGTAAATACCACAGATTTTCAAACCTGTAATTTTAGTCTAATTATGGATAGGTCATCATTCCCGTTACCACCAATTACGGTCTATCTCCAACCTGGCATTGGTCATGAAAATTTCGTTATTTCACCTGGTCCTACAAATTTCGTTATCGAGTCATTCGTTTCTACTTCATCTAGAGGAACAAGTATGCTTGGAATCTGGATTCATGGGATCATACCTACGATCACGATACCTCCATTCCACCAACTGAACGTAACCTCTCCGGATGCAACTCTTTTCCACGGATACATCTCTGATGACCAATCATCTTGGTCAGGTGGAAGCGTATGGACTAGCGATGTATCAAATGAGTATCTGATCACGTGGCCATCAACTGCTGATAGTGCAATTAGTGTCGCTAGTTACAATACTCGATATGGGATAATTGGTGATTTAGCAACCTACTCTTCTAGGGGTCCAAGAATTGATGAGGTAAGAAAGCAGACTATTGCTGCTCCAGGAGGATACGATATAATCACAACCTACTCAAATGGAACCCAGTATCTTATTTGGTACAACAATTATGGTAGTTTTCCGTTTGATAGACAATTTGGTAGCTATCGACTATTCAGTGGCACAAGTGCTGCGGGTCCACATGTTGCGGGATGCGCCGCTCTGATGCTCCAGATTGATTCCACTAGTGGAAGTCAAATCAAATCGATAATCGAATCAACTGCTAGAAGTGATGGATTCACGGGAGCTGTTCCCAATAATGACTGGGGTGCGGGTAAGTTAGACGTTGAAGCAGCGGCAGCAATTCTTCTTGCAGATACTGATCCGCCCGAATTTGGGCTACATACTCGAACACCAAATATCCCAATTGATACGGAATCAGTATTGGTTGACGTTATTGTTACAGATGCGAGTGGCGTTGATACAGTAATCCTTTCTTACAATAATGGAACTTTGTGGATGAATATCACAATGTCTTGGAATGGTGTATCATACAATGCAACTATTCCTGCATATCCCAATGGTACATTCATACAGTACCGATTCTATGCTAACGATACGTTAGATTTCTGGGCAACATCAAGTATATTCAGTTATACAGTTGGTTCAACCTCAACAACGACAACAACTACAACAACAACCACTACCACAACAACCACTACCACAACAAATACTACCACAACAACTAGCACAACGACTCCTGATGGTCAGCTAGACATACTACGACTTGCTTTACTTCTAACTGGGGTGCTGGTGCTCTTCATAATCTGTGTTGTCTATAACCGTCGGAGGTCTCGCTGAGAAACGAAGGTTTATCGGTCCAGACTTCAGTGGCTGCTTGCTCCATAGGGTGTGCTTGAGCATATCTTATATGCAGTTCAAACATTTTGAGCAGGAGCAATTCATCAAATCTACAGGTCAGAACAATGAAACGAATTGGCGAGTTCACACTTAATCTGAGTTCCAAAAGAGAGATGCCAATTGAGATTCTCCTGGATACTGAGAGCACAATAATAATGATTGATTGTCATTGTTGCGAAGAATACCTCTCAAGTCGATTGCCCGGTGGAGTGTTGATCCCTATTGCTTCCGCATTGAAGAATTTCTTTGGAGAAAAGGGAATGCGAAATCTTGACGTTAATGTGAGTGGCAATATGATGCGCCGAACTTACAAGGGTCAGATGAATCAAGATGATGTACCTGAAATGACCAAAGTGCTTGAGACTGCAGTGAAGAAGTTCATTCGCACGAAGAAATTTTGATTTTTAAAAATAGAAAGAGCAGAGGGACTAGCCCTCTACTAATCAATTACTGATTCTTTTCTTTGAATTCCGTAAGATACTCTGCTAGCTTCTTGACGCCTTCAATAGGCATTGCATTATAGATTGAAGCTCTCATTCCACCCACAGAACGATGACCTTTCAAACCAACCAGATCAAGTGGTAATGCTCCTGCAACACATTTGTCTTCGAGCTCTGGGGTTGCCATAGTGAATGTGACATTCATGAGGGAGCGTGAGTCTGCTCTAGCATGACCCTTGTAGAAGCCATCAGATGCATCAATCACATCATAGAGGAGCTTGGCCTTCTCACGATTGACTGCTTCCTTCGCCTTTACCCCACCTGTTTCCTTTATGTTATCTAATGCAAGTTTGCACATGTAAATCGGGAAGACTGGTGGAGTATTGAACATCGAACCCTTACCAACGTGAGTGCTCCACTTCTGCATTGTTGGAACAGTATCTGGTACACGTTCTACTAGATCCTCCCTAACAATAACCAAAGTGACTCCTGCTGGTCCTAGATTCTTTTGAGCACCTGCATATATGACTCCGTAATCCTTGACCTTGATCTCCCGGGCATTGATGTCTGATGACATGTCACAAACAAGTGGTACATCACTAGGAACCTTTGGATCATAATTCCATTCTGTTCCATATAGTGTGTTGTTGCTAGTGATATGTGCATAAGCTGAACCTTCAGTGAATTCGACATCAGCTGGAATATAGGAGAAATTCTCCTCTTCTGATGATGCAACTACTTTAGCTTCTCCATAACGATTGACTTCTTTGATAGCCTTTGAAGCCCAACCTCCTGTGTTCACATATTCCATTGGTTTACCTGGAACTTGAAGATTAGCTGGAACCATATAGAATTGTGATGATGCTCCCCCACTGAGCCACAAGACTTTGTAGTCATTGGGAATACCCATCACTTCTCTAATGAGCGCATCAGCATCATCCATGACTTTTTGCCAAGGTTTGGTGCGATGTGAGATTTCCAGTACTGACATTCCAGTACCTGCAAAGTCTAGAAACTCGTCTCTAGCTTTTTCTAATGCTGAGAGTGGCAGTGTTGCCGGTCCAGCGTAGAAGTTGTACACACGTTTTGTCATCTAACTCACCGTAGTTTATTGATTGTGAATCCTGTCCAGATCTTGGGATGGAAGAAAGTGCTTTTCTGAGGCATGCATTCAAAATTGTTTGATACTGCCTCGACCTCTTCTACTCTGGTTGGATTCATGAAGAAGACTGCCTGGGATGGTCCCTTCACAGTCCTAATTGATTCATCCACTGCATCACCGATACCTTTGATGTATGAAACGAAACCTCCGCCTTTCACTGTACCTTGGAGGAGTTTTTCCTTGTCGATGCCAAGCATCTTGTCTAAAACCAATGCATGAAGGATTGCTACATCAAGACTGCGCAATTCGGGTGATTTGTCTCCGAGCAGTGAACCCATTATTTCCATATCCTTCAATGTGAAGGAATAGTAATTACCATCATCTATGAACAAACCAAAGGAATGTTTGTTCTTAGTGAACATCTTGTCCATTAGGTTGAACATGTCGTTCTTGTTGTCGAAAATCTCTAGATCGAAGTATTGCTTGATATCCTCGAGAAGTTTCTCTTTTGAAAAGACCTCTAGGTTTTGTACAAGTCTATGAGTTGGAAGCACAACAAGACCAGGATTAGAGATATTCACGAATGTAAGCATTCTGTACTTAGCAGATTCTAAGTCTGGATTCTCACTGGATAGTTGAAGTGCAGTCTTGTAACGATGATGTCCGTCTGCAATAATGACGTACTTGTTAGCCATATTCTTTGTAACTGCTGCTACATCATCATTGTCATCCACTGCCCAAATTCGATGCCTTACGCCTGCTTCATCAGTTGTATCTGCGACTGGATCTTTCTTCATACTCTTCTCCAGAACCACATCGACACTTCCTTCTTTGTCAGGGTAGATAACAAAAATCTGACCGAAGTTTGCCATTGAGTTTCTACACAGACTTAGTCGGTCTATAATGTCCTTGGGTAGAGTTTCTTCATGTTGTAGCACACCTGCAAATGATCCAGAACTTGGTGCTTCAGACGCAAAATCCTCAAGCTCGATAAGACCAATGAATCCGAAACGAAAGAGCTTCTTTCCTTCGATTTCAAAATCCTGACCATATACATAGAACGACTCTTTTTCATCCTGTTTGAGTGCACCATCAGCAATCCATTTGGTGAGATGATCATTTGCTCTGGTATATTGGTTATTATCAGGAGTATCATCATCTCTTGATTTATTTTTGATAATCCAAGCGATGTTGTGTTCAGAAAGTCCCTGTAGCTCGTCAACCTTCGCACCCTTGATGATATCATAGGGTGGTGTGACAACCTTTGAGATATCGCCGACTTTACTCTCGTCGTATCTGAAAGCTTTGAATGGTTTTACTCGTACCATTGTGAATCCTTCCATACTCTTCCTAGGACTACCTAGAATTAGAGATTCTGCTGTTGCGGGGCACAAATCTACATTCTGTTAAGTCTTTCTTTCTGTATACAAGTTTATTTGACTTCATGTATACTCTGCTGGGACTCAAACGTCAGACTTAAATGGGAATCATACAGGTACGCGAGAACCATAAAGGATAGGGGACCATCATGGAATTCTGTGAAAAATGTGGCGCATTGATGCTTCCAAAGCGTGACGAAACCAGTAAGGTGAAGAAGACACTTCTTCTACAATGTAGAGAGTGTGGGCATGAGAAGAGAGTGAAGAGTGCTCCTGCCTATAAAGTTGAATACAGAATAAAACATTCTCCGAGGGAGAAGATTGTTGTTGTCGAAGATGATACTCCTCAGAAAGAAAAATTGACAGCAGATGAACAACGAGAACGTCGGAAAGAAATCTTAGAACACTACGAAAGTGAAGATTAACCACACCAAGATACTTTTAATATCCAGTGGACATATACTATACATACCTATGAGTATGGACCGTCTATCATTATAACTTATTTTGCAATCCTTCTATTTTTCCGGGATTGTCGCACATTCAAAGGAGGACCTTACTACGATGGGAAACGAACTTCATTATGATTTTCAGAATTTTATACTGTCGAATGGAAATATCGCTGATAAAATGAGATTGATTACAACAGACCTCAAAACGCCTTCTGATCTACAAAAGGAGGTCATGGAAGATCTTCAGAATATTATGAACTCAAATGGTGGGATTCCTTTTGGATTCAAGAGAGGTGCTCCGAGTTCAACCAAGGAAACCGCTGAGTTACTTACTCTGATTTCAACTTTTAATGGCAAGTATACAGATATTATCGAACAGATGATAACCTTCATTGTTTCTCGTCAGAAGAATGATTGAGGTTTTAGCGAGTCACTGAAGTTAGATCCCCATATTGAAGATAAATGGGGCGGAATTGGGAGAGATTGGTATCCCGTTGGCACCAGTATAACTTGGCTTACAGGAAAGGCTCTCGAAGCATTGTGTTTGGTGAAGTTTGGAGATACAGAGAGACTTCGTAGAGCTCGTGATTTCTTATTGCATTCTCAGTATGAGGATGGTAATTGGCCTGATTTCAAAGATCAGCAAATTTCGGATCCTCTTGGAACTGGAAACATCCTTCGAGGACTACATGCAATTGACGTTAATTCTGATAACAAGGTGTATGTAGATGGAAGAGCCGCCTTACTACAACATTTGAGTGATTGTTTAGAGGCTGGTTCAATATTCGATATGGCTGATTTGACAGCAATCGGAAAACCGCTTACTGAGAAAGAAACTGAGATTCTTACAACTGGGATTGAATTGATTTCGAGCTCCCAGACAGAAGATGGTGGGTGGATTCCCATTGGAACAAAGAAGAGTAATCCAGAATTGAGTTCAATTCTGTTGATGGAATACAAGAAAGCCAATAACTTACTGTGAAAGGTGAAAACCCCTTCATGAGCGAGAAAGTCATGACCCTCTTGCAGCGTGGCAATAAACACGTTGCAGGAGTTTTCACATCCGAGGGATTGTATGCGACATGTCTTCCACGAAAGACAGAGGATGAAGCCATTTTAGCAGTTGACGGATTTGACCTCCCTGAAACGAAACGGGAGGAATATCTCAAAATACTAAATTCTATCTTTGATATATACGAGGGCAAGAAAGACGTGAATATTGGTGCGATCAAACTAGACTTCACAGACCTTTCTCCAAAGCAGATTGCAGTTTACAAAGCAACAATGACAATTCCTTATGGGAGAACATTACCGTACGGGATTGTAGCAGAATATGCTGGATTACCTCGTGCAGCTCGATTTGTTGGTACTGTTATGGCTAACAATCGGCTTGCACCTATTGTTCCATGCCACAGGGTAGTTTCGTCAACTGGAATTGGCGGGTATGGTGGTGGAATTGATACAAAAATCGAATTTCTTGAGCGCGAAAGCGCATTCGTGGATTGATTACTCAGAATCCTTTACATAGGGCTTACTCAAGTATTATATTACCCAGATACATACGGCTGTGTGAGCGCAATGAACCTGAAAGTACGAAGAGACGGTGAGATTGTAGAGTTACGAAAAGTGGAGCTAGAATCACTAAGTCCTCCGCTCTTCAGGACATTGATTGGGTATAATTCATTGAAACGTCTGGGTTACTCAATCTCGTTCATTCGTCCCAAAAAGAGTTCAAGTGGCGACTTCGAAAGAATTCGTTACAACTTCATTGAACGTGGTGTCATGACCCGTCAACTTGAAGGAGAACTTGAACCTGATATGAAACGTGGAATTCTCAATCAACTTCCTCGTGGTAATTTCTCAATCATCCTACTTCTTACACAGATTCCTAGACGTGGTGTGAACATTCGTTTGGATAAATTCGAGTATGAGTTTCTTGGCTGTATTCTCATGAGAAATGAGGAAACTCTTGATGTTGTTATGAATACAATACCGACACGCGATATCCTAATGCCGATGTATCCTGATTCTGAAGCAGCAGTTGAAGAAACTTAGATTACATTTCACTTGTGAAAGGTGTAATCCTCTCTTCGAGTCGATGCATTTCTTGTCTTTTCCGATACGCCCTATATCCTGCAAGAGCAGCCCTTAGTCCTAGTAGACCGAATGGAACAACGTACCAAAGTATGAGGAATGTGAAATCAAACTGTAGCATATCGATTCTGTTTTACAGAAAATTGAACCGAATTAAGGCTGTTGCATCCCGCATAGTTTGGCCTCACCTTTATCAACAAGTTAGACTCATTGCAAGACATCAAGGAGATTCTTGTATTGTCGAGAAGTGCAAGGGAGATACCAAAAACAATTGCAGCATTTGGTGAGAAACAGTTCAAAGAAACAGGAGCCGCAGCAGTAGAGGT
>JAEOSL010000122.1 GCA_016840385.1 Candidatus Thorarchaeota archaeon
AATTAGCAAGAGCTTTGTCAGCTATCATCGGGATGGGATCCCTCCTGAAGACCTGGCTTCTTTCTCCTGTATTACTGCTGGAACATCACTTCCAGCAACAGAGAGCGTTTCCACAGTTCTTACCACGGCGGGGTCATTATCACTCTCACTAGCCTCATCGCTGAAACTAGCAAGGTCCGACTGGACAAAGTGAACAGCCGCGGACTCTCCAGAACCTGATGTCGATTCTTTCTCAGAGAGTAAGGACTTCCCTTTGGAAGAAGGCTTCTTCCTTCGGGCTTTCAGTGGCGCACGTCGGGCCTTATCTAAGGTCCTAGTCCACAAACCTAGTCCTCTCACAGAGTGTAGTGACTTTGTGAGCATAAGCATGCGTGCAGCAATATTGATACTACCATTTCGGTCAGCGTTGAGCTGGAGTCCACAGGATGGACAATGGAAGTAGTTCTGCTTGGGTCTAGTTCCCTTGCATCCACATTTCCAACACATGATAGAGGTCCATCCTTCAGGAACTGCTCTGAATCGAGCATCCTTTCCATCGACCTTCCAACCCTGCTGAGCAAGTCCGTGTTTCAAACTATTTGTAATCCGAGCAAAGGCCCAAGAATGTATCATTCCTCTGAACCTTCGCCCTCGGTAGTTTCCACGCTTCGCACGCACTCGTATATTTTTCAGGCGACCAATGGCAACATAGAGTGTGTATTTCTTGGATAGTTCGGAGATGTAATCTAGAAGTTGTCTTACAAGGACACGGTCATACTCCTTGGCAACATTCTCTCGCTTGGATTGTAATTGACGGAGTTTCTCAGCAATCCTATCAGATGGTAAATTGTGGTTTCTTCGAGTATTCATCTCTCTCTGTAAATCTGCGACAAATCTATCATACTTCTTGATAGCTTCGACCTTCTCTCTCTGAACAAAATACCTAGCTTCTCTTGTCTTCTCAGGAGTGAGTAGATTTGAGCAAGCAGCCTTCTCGATACCCAAGTCAATTCCAAGAATAGCAACAGGAAGAGTTTCTTCTAGAGAATCATCAATAGGAATCCTAACAGCAATGGTCACCCACCATTTTCTTCCCCTATCTGTGAAGAGCTGGATAGCTTTCACTTCACCCCTTCTGATTTGATTCAGATGGAATGGTGATATCTTGAGAGGAATGACCAATCTATCATGGATTTTTCGTCCTTCTCGAGCTGAATCCAGAGCGTCCCTGATATCAAGCCACCATCGAGAAACAGAAGTTTCTTTTTCAATCAACTTGAATCTCTGAGAGAATACCCATCTAGGAATCCGTCTACTATTTGTAATTGTAGTAGGACGTGAGGCATTCCATCCGCTCTTCTCTCTTAACGCTAGATAACTTTCATAGAGAGATACAGCTGTCTGTCTGCATTCTGCAAGTTCATTCTGCGACATTCTTCGATACTGCAATTTGAGATCATGAGGTACTGCACATCTTTGACTGTATCCAGGTTTTACCTTGATAGCAGTCAGCGTGAGTTTGTCTAGATTTCCGTCATGGGTTTTATTTTTCTTTTTACCTGTCAACAACTCGTTTTCGTGTTGTTCAATTATTCCAAGAAATGAACGAATAGCTCTTGTATCTCTCCCAACAATCTGTCTCAAACGCTGTTGAGACCTATCTGTCATAGATTCCCAGTTTATCGGGACCTTGACACTGATTGTTGTTCCTCGGGACCGCGCCATCGCATTCGCCTACGCATTTAAAGTTCTGACCCGTTTCTAACGAGTCGAGTTCACTCCCATCCTTGTTGCCAAGAATGAATATGTACTCGTACAATTACTCATAATAGACGCATTTAAAGTTATTATGAAAATAAGTTATGATAGTATATTTTTAAAAAATAAGTGTTTATAGACCTTTATTTTTGATTTAGAGTTTTCCAATATAAAATGATAAACATATAAATAATAATACAAATTGATAGGTGAGGAGTCCCATTTGGGTCGAAAGATTCAGGAATTCAAACCAAATGCAGTCTTAGCTACTGCAATCTATTCTGGACTCTCAGCCCTCGTGTGGTTGGCAAGGAAACGTAAGAACAAACAGACAGACGCAATCTATGAGAAGATGAGTGATACATGGGAAACTGTATACGAGAGTAGACAGGTCGATCGAGCTAGTGGTTCTCATGATTTTTCTTCAGTTCAGAAAATTGAATCACCTCTAAGAAAACTGAACTTCCGAATGCTATGGGAGAGTACGAAACGTTATGGAAACAGAGAGAGAAAGCGAGTATATAGTTGGAAAGAGGGTACTATTGGAGAGCTCAATAATCTGTTAAATTTCGCAGGAGCAACCTTGCGAGATATTGTGGTTCCACTATATCCATTTCCAACTCCACAACTCTACGAAATAAGGAAATTTCCTGATGGAACTGAACAAGTAATTCCAAAAGATGTAGCTGATAAAGTACCAGCAGCAAAGGGAGTCAAGACCCACCTGAGAGCAGGATATCGCGGTAACTCAAAGCACCCTCAAGTACTACTTACACATCCAACATTACCTGCTATGGACTTTGGAGATATGATTCGAGCTCACCTGATAGAACTCTGTCGACAATGTTTCATTCATTGGGTACCTAGAACTGAAGCTCATCGATATATTCGACTACTGATCCACAGGTTGATTCCATTCCTCGATTGGGTCTATACACGAGGAAAGACGGGTCGTAAGAATTTCTCTCCTGATGCAGATAAAGAACTCAGAAAGATTGTACTTGAAATCCGGAGCAATTACAGTAAGCACATTGGGACCCGAACAAGGATTAGTAAAAAGATGGAAGATGTTCCTCAGACATTTAATATTAAAATTCTCAAGGAGCGAGTTAAATTCCTACAAGATACCACAGACAATCCACACATCAAGAAGAAGTGTAAGACGATACTCCAACACATCAAGATGAAGATTGTCACCCAAAGAGAGATTGAAACATTCATAGAGGAAATCATGAAGAAGGTCCAGCAAGAGGGGAATAATTGGCACAGTGTGTTACTCTCTGGATATCCGCAACCTCGTTCACTCAAAGAGGTCATCTTTGCTGGGGATCATTTCTTGAGAACTCCATCCGGGATTCAATACCTTGCAGAAGTTCCGGTGACTGGGCCACGAGGGGCTGGAAAGATAGACCTTGTTCTCTTTGCTCGCATCCAGCGACAAGACCGATACATCTGGGCTCCTATTATGATACTTGAAGTAAAGACAAAGGCAGGATTCAATTTCAATCTGTTTGGAAAGCGACCTCGTACGAAGAAACCAAAGGTCTTTGTTCCAGTCTTGAACTCCTGGAAAGAACCTCTTAGGAGATCTGAATGGACGAAGACGCTGGTTTCAGTACCACCAAAGACCCATACTGACCAACTCGATATCTACGAAAGAAATCTGCTTTCAGAATATCACGCTCTCATAGGTGAAACTATTGGTTTCAAAAACATCTGGAAAGGCGTAGTGACCCTTGATGTATCTCAGGAATATGAAACAGTAAAAGAAGTGTTTGACAATCTCATCTATGATTTGGCTGATAGATTGGCAAAGGGAGAATTCAAGGGACAATGGAAGACCCTTACACTCAAAGACAAAGCACCTGATGAATCAGGTCCGCGAGTTGCTATCACCATGACCCCTGCACAGGGACCAGCAAATATTCTGAAGGGGATTAGTCCTCTCAAGACTATTCTATTTGAGAATCCCTTCAAGGATAGAGTAGAAGATGGCATCTTCTTCACTCAGTATGTTTCATTATCATCTCCAACATCATCAGGCAAGACTGCTGCATGGCTATCAAAGAACTGGTATCTCTTGAATCATCTAGCAGAGTTGGAACAAGTTTCGTCATCAGATGCAGCTCTGATTTGGCTAGATTTGATTGGCGACTTTCCTACGAAGGATCTTATTGACAAACGTTTCAGACTTGAGGAACTTAGGAAGATGAGGTTGATAAAGAACTCAGAATACAAACGCCTCAGAGGTCTTCGGGAACGAATCACATTTGTCAGTGTTCGAGAAGAAATAGACACATTTCTCGTTGATGGAAAGTCTTCAGGAATCGAGAAGGTCAGTTCAACAATTACTTCAGCTTTCAACACCCAAGCAGGAAATCGAATTGTAATTGTAGATGGATGGTCTGATCTTGATGGCATGACTTCTACAACTCGTAGAAACAATCTGAAGGTGCTTGAACTGTCATTATTGCAGACGCTCAAAGGTCAAGTGAATGAGGTGATCTGGACTGATACCGGGGTCGAGCTTCCGCAAGTATGTGAGATATACCAGCGAAATTGTGCAAATCCACTGTACTATACTTCTCCTAGAAAGCAGGTGATTGATGAGATTCTCTGGAATGTTCCTACAGCTCCACGAAAATTGGGTTGGCAAACACCACAGTATGAAGACAGTCGTGTGATAATCCAAGATCTTCCAACTGAACAAGACCCATGGACTACTGTCATCTATGTACCCTTTCTCAAGGGATTGGGTCGAAAGTTCAGCAAAGCATCAGTCAGGAGCCCAATAGTCAATATTGAGAGTTATTCTGGGAATTTGAACCAGGAAAAGAACATGTATGGAAGAAGTTTTCGAAGTTCATCCATACAGGTTCGTTCTGATGCAATTGATAGAGCCTCTATTGATGTAGTGACAGACCATGCAATTAGACTTATTCCGAGTCTCCTTAGACCAAGACGAGGACAACAACCTAATCCCGTAAACAAAAGTAGGATAGAATGGACAACAACCTATCAAGATGTTGACATTAGAAGTTTTCAGCCAAGTCTCTCAAGTAGACTTCATCTTGATGTGACCAAAGAACCACCGCATCCGAATAGAATTGGAAGGGACCACAAGGGAATCTATTCTAAAGCGGAAGGTATCACACGAGGATGGATTCACAAGACACCTGCAGAAGAAGATGAGGATGAGCCAGTAGTGACATCTCGAAGGTCACCTCATGCCTATACACGCGTTCGCTCAGATATTGATACTCTGGAAACCAGAAGAAGAGAGATACAAAGAATGTCAAGCGCGGCAAAGTATCTAGCTCGCACCTCACCCCACTATGATTCACTCTTTAGTGAGATTGTATCAATCTGTGATTATGATAGAGATACAGCAGTTGATGAAGACTATTTACTTTCCATTCTCCAGAAGATTAAGGATGTGATTCTACAAAAGAACGAACCCAGACAACTCTGGGAACTTCTCTTGACTACTCGTTTGTATGGTGCAGACCTCCTAAACACTGAGAATCAACGGATTCTCCGGCTGGCACAGATACATAATCCTGAACTCCTTGAACTGTATGGAATGAACCTTTTTCTCGCCATAGCATCAATCACTGATAGGGTTCTAAAGAAGGTAGAACCATCTATCTGCAGATCATTGTGGGCTGCTGTTACTAGATGGCAATTCTATCAGATGGGTTTTGGAAAAGAAGATGATACCTTTGAGCAACGATATGATTTTCAGACAATTCATGCCAACCTTGTCTGGAGGGCAAGACAGATGAAAGAAACGATACCCCCAACTAAATCTACATTCCCAGTACAATTCGGACACCTTCTTGTACGAGATGGAGGTGACAATGGACAGAGCTGGCTTCTGTTCCCTTCCTTCAAGAGTACAATGTGCGGTGTCTTTTTGGAGCAGCAGTGGAGTCCGTATCTTCGACAGGGTTGGTATCGCGGTGTCATTGATCCTGAACGGGTTAAGGAAGAAGCAGAAAATGCTCTTTCCAGGGATGGATGGGACGAGTATTCGATTGCAATAGTAGATGTGAAGACGCAACGAGTGCTGTTTGTGAAAACTGAGATTGGGGATAGTGAAGAATGGAATCTGGTCGGAGCAGTTGAATATGGAAATCCTCCGAAGAATCAAAATCAACCGGTACGATGGCTAAGACTATTACAGCTGCACCCTGAATCGTTACTTGCACTCCATGGGTTCACTCCTGGTTCACCTCCCTCCGATATCCAAGCACAGTGTGACAAAGTGCTGAAAGAGGCGAGTGAGTGGACGGGTGTTGTACGAGATGTCACATGTTTGCTGACTATTGATATTGAGAAGAGAGTCTACAAGATAGGTCTCCTTGAGGGCTCTACAGCTATCGCACAAAAAGAAACGACCTCAACTGATGATGTCATCAGTTTTCTCAGGTTTCCTCTGAAAAAAGGAGAGTACTTCTCCACTCCAGATGGGACATATCTCAGATGGAATCCTATGAAAGATATTGTATATGATGATGTTGCAACCGAAGGGGTGGATGGAAAACTCGACCCTTATAGTCTTTCGATATTCAAACCTCTAATTCATCGTTCTTCATTCTTTCCTGATAGCTATACACTACCAGCAACATGTGAAGAGTTCCTGCGGACAAAGAAAGGTAATGACATCACGTTACGAATTATTGTTGATGAACAAAAGAAAAACAAACGTACCAAGAAGTATCTCAAGGTCCGGCTTGAAGGGGTGAAGAAGAGTGGTCTGGTTCGTTTTGAGAATGAGGATATGGGAATCTTTGATGTAGCATTGCTAACGGAATGTGATCAGCTGGTAGATATGGAATTAGGTAAGCGACACAATGTTTCGATAAACGTTGAATCTATTGTACCTCTTCGATTGGTGCACCTTCTCTCAGAGTATCCAAAACTCCAGAGCATTATAATGAGTCATATCAGGGATTTACAACTAGCAGAAGCTGACGAGTATGAAGAAGGGGCCGAAGTGGACCAAGAGTATGTAGAACCTGAAGATGATTATCATGATTATGAAGAAGGTTTGGACGAAGAGCCTGAATATATTGAACCCGATTATGATGGTTAATAGATACATACCAAGCTGAAGTTTTGTCCAAAATTAATTGAGCACTTTACAAAGAGTTTCCTCAGCTCTCAACCCGAAGGCTGAGTACCGTCAGTCGCGCTTCTGCTCCAGAGCCACAGAATTGTCTAGAAAATTAGTGATAAAAAGTTGGTTAATGGGAAGTTATACTTCTTTTGAGCGTTTTTTCCAGAGTTGTGGATATCTACCTCGAATCATTAGAACTCGTTCACTGTTAGCGATAATTCCGCTCTTTGCTTTGGCTATTCGCTCACTACTCTCAGTTGCTCGAGCAAGGGCAATAACCTCATCCTTCAATGTCTTGATGGTAATCATATCATCCTTCTTGATTCCTGTACTTAGTTGAACAACTCCAGTTGCTGCGAGATTTGCACCGTGGCAGATTGCATCCACTGCAGAGTCTCGGACCTTGATGTATGGGAGATGACCAACACCAAATTCAACTGGTTGAAGGTATCTTCGCAGCAATTTTTCATCTCCATCCTCTTTCCAGAAGATGAATGCATCCTTAAGATCGTAGAGAGAGCAAAGATGCTTGTCTTCTCGGAAATTGCCGACTCGAGTTCTACGAAGCTCTCTCATGTGCCCGCCTACACCAAGAGCTTCACCAATATCAAAACAGAGTTTTCGAATGTAAGTACCAGCTTGACTGCCTACACGAAATACAACTAATCTGCCCTTGATTTCTATTATTTTGTTGTAATAGACTTCGCGAACCCGCAGAACTCTTTTCACAGAAGAACGGAGGGGAGGTTTCTGGTAGAGCTTGCCAACAAAATCGTTGACCACACTGCGGATATCACCTTCATCTGCTGTATCATGAAGTTCGAGTATACAGACGTATTCCTTTCCTGCATGAAGAAGTGCCTGCATTGCCTTTGTGGCATTTCCTACTCCAGTAGGTAGGACTCCAGTAACTCCAGGGTCCAGTGTTCCACCATGACCTACTCTTTCTACATTCAATATCTTTCTGACCCAAGTTGCTACTTCATGGCTGGTGGGGCCTGCAGGTTTGTCCAGTGCAATTACACCATTTTCAAGAAGATATTCAATTGGTAAATTATCCAAGGATGAAAATCCGTATTCAGGATTCGTTGAACTTGATGCTTTTGCAATCAGTTCACGAGGTTGGTCTGCTGGCAGTATACCTCCCATTGACAGACTCTCCTAATACGGAATGATTCATCTAAAGTTGAATGCGGATCTTCTCTCGGAACTTCTCGGTAAGGCCAGCGTCAGCAATTGCTTTCTCAACAGCTGCATCATCTGCACCTTCAGATATCTCAAGAGTAGTTTCCAAGGGTTCCAGATGTCTGATATTACAAAGACGACGTCTGACTCCGCTGATATTCTTTGGACCAGTAACAGTTACATAATTGGTCTCGTTCTGCTCAACAACAATACAGTGGCTTCCTGCTTCGCGGCCAACCACTTTAACGCAAATTCTACCTGTTTCGTACAATGTCATGTTAATACACCTCGCCGGGTCCAAAGTCTACAATCGAGTCACCTCGAAGTATCATCCCTATAGACTGGGAGAATTACGTCTTTTGAAGTTGATAGCAATATGAGCCTTCCGCTAGAGCGAGATGGGCTTAGTTCTATTTCTCTTTAAAGAAGGTCGCGATGGCTTTTGAGAGAATATCGGTCACGCCTTCGAGATCGTACTTTCCTGTGTTCAAAATTAAATCGTAGATTGAGAGGTCTGAGATGTCTACCTTGTAATATTCAAAGTACCTTGCCTTTTCGCTACCCTCTCGTGCAATGGTTTCACGTTTAGCAAATTCGAAATCAGTGCCATCACGTGATGCAATTCGTTTTATGCGAACCTCAACAGGTGCTATCAATAGGATATTGAAATCTGAATGTTCACCTGCCATCCAAGCAGCTAATTGACCATCAATGATACAATTGCCTTTCTTCGCTGCATCCTTCTGAGTGTCATCAATCAATTTGTCAATGTCCAAGTCGCCTTCTGCTATTCGACTAAATTCCTCGAGGGACATACCTCGTTCTTCAGCCAATTCTCTAAAAATAACACCAGCAGAAACCCTTCTCAAACCAAATTTCTGGGCTATTGAATCCGAAACCGAACTCTTCCCAGTCCCGTGAAGTCCGCCAATTGTAATGACTCGCTTCATTGTCCTGCCCTACTCTCTGGCTTTGCTGATAATTCCACGACGTAAAGCTATCGAAGATAATACTCCACCATATGGTCGATTAGGACGTTTGGATGACTTACTGGATTTCCTGCTGCGTCGGTACATTGATTCTTTAGGCAGCTGTAATTGAGCTCCAGTAACAGGACATTTTCCACCGCTCTTGTACATTTTATTCCTGTGTACTACTCGTCTACCGCCAGGAGTTCTGACGACGCGATTTGCTCTTCCTCTGGTAAGTTGACCTGGTCGTGGCATTTTCCAAACACCCTTGTTATCTTGGCACCGTTCATTGTTAATTGGACCTTCTTGAACACCAGAGTGTTGTCCACCCAGGAAACGGCACTGGGTTAAACTCTGCAAAGTTAGTTTGGGACCAGGTCAACTTCAAGATATTATTCGTGACCTGAGTATTTATTCACCTGTCTAACTTTGTTCAAGTTTCCTCTAACTGATACCTGCGCCTAATTGGTCGCTTTTAAGCAAAGCGGTGGGACTGTTCATCCGCATTTATGTCTGAGGAGTCATTACTTGAGTGCCCATAATCCTTTGGAGGATACTAGACATTCCCAAACCAACTAAGAAATAAAAGCCCCAGTATGTCATCCCGAATCCTGCGACGGTTGCAGTTCCAAGCATTCCGTCTAGAAATGGCAATACGCTTTGAATATTGAAGGGAAGAACCGCAACGAGCATATCTCCTCCAGTAGCAGGCCATGAATAGAATCCCCTGAGGACGGTGAATATTAACATAAATGGAATCAAGAAGATCAATGATGGTTTGCATCGATTGGTCATTGATTCCCGTTGAATTCTATCGATGTATGCTTTCCGTCTCTTTACTTTCTTCATCAGTTTCTCGTTCCCAGTACGCTTAGCTTCTTTGTCCATTTCTTGATGCTGCTTAATTTCAGCCTGGTAACGAGTCAGCCTACGCATATCTGTGAACCGACGCATTGCTAAATTACTCATCGTGGATACCGAGAGTGAAACAAACATGATGAAGAGTGCAGAATATGGAGGATATTGTACACCCGCAAATACAACTGCAAACCAAGCCATGAAGTCACCTAAGAGATCTTGCATACAGATTCTACTCCATCAGTGTACCTGCTAG
>JAEOSL010000123.1 GCA_016840385.1 Candidatus Thorarchaeota archaeon
AAAGGTCTACTCAAGGAGATTGATGGATTAGTGCCTGTATACAAGGCAGTAGCACCAAGTCTAGCACTATCGGAAAAACTAACCGAAGCAATTGGTGAAGTTGAAGGGCTAACTAGTGATTCAGAGAAAGTATTTGCTTCTCGATTGAAGGAGATTGATGTTGTTGTTAACGACATTGTGAAATCTCAATCAACTGCTGAGGATGCTATTAGTACAGCCCTTTCTTCATACGAGGAACAGATACTGGAACTCGTTAAGACCCAGGTGGATCTGGTGGCGGTTGCATCTACAGGTGCAATGACAAGTTTCTCGACTGATATTGAAGAGGCCATGAATGGTCTTGATACACTATTGGATGATAATCTTGGCATCAAGATGAGTGAGCTTCAGACAGAAATTGACAATGCTCAGTTGGCTTTGGCAAAAGATCTGAAGAAGATGGTTAGAGAATTTGATAGATGGATGAAATTAGAACGGAAGGATACAATCACCACTGTTTCTGAATTTAAACTTAGATCAAAGGGTCTTGTAGGTACTGCTAAGAAAGCAATTACAGGTGCACTTTCCAAATCCACGGAATCAATACAGAGCCTTGCACGAAATCTCTCTGGAACATTGACTTCATTGGCATCAAATGCATCTGATGAAGGTCTTGCAATATTGAATGGTGTTTCCAACGAAATATCTCAGTTCCTCAATAATCTTGATGGAGAACTCGCGAAAGCATATCTTGCTGGTCAAGAATCGCTGAAAGATGTCGTCACTCAATCACGTGAGCTCTCAAAAGACTACGGAGACTTTGCCAAGAATAAGATTAACACTGCTGTGGAAATTACAATGTCTGTAGGCGATGTTGTAGATGAATGGCAGGTAGAAGTTTCGGGTTTTATGGAGGTCGCATCCCAGTCCATCAATTCCCAACTAGACCAAACATCAATGACTGGAGCCAATTATCTGGGAGTAGTCAAGAAATCGCTCACTTCTCATATTGATCGTGTCAATGAATCATTGAATGAAGAATACGGTTCTTTCATGACTCTCTCAACATCTCTCGGTACGGAGTGCGAAACCACCCTGGGAGATACTCGTACTATGATTCTTGATCTTCTAAAGAACCAGAATGCCGATGAGATAGCATCATGTGACACCACAACTAAGCAGCTACATACTGCTCTTGATAACTGGGTTGCTTCCACAGTTTCAGATATCGAAGTAAAACTTACAGAAACATCTGAAGATGTATCAACCATTCTGAATACAGAGACCTCCGAACTAAATACAATAGCTGTGGCAATGAATAGTCGTTTGAAGTCTGCATTTCAATCTGTAATCAAATCAACGTCTACAAAGAATGATGCTATGATAACCTCAGTGAAGAAAACAGCTCATGATTTTGAAAGAGACGTAGGTGTGGAAATTGACGAATTAGTTGCTAATTTTACAACCGCTACGGAGAAACAAGTTCGTGAATCAAAAGAGCTTTATGAAGGTCTTCGTGATAGATTAGACAAACGCATGACCAAGAGTGTTTCAACCATAAACTCACAAGCTGATAGGATTCAGAAGGACATTGGAGTATCAATAACTGAGCAAATGGAAAGAATGGACCAACATAGCCAGGGAATTCGTAATGAATTTCATACACGATTGGAGGAAATGACTACGCAGTTTATGACAATGGTTCAAGGACTTGAGGTGACATTCAATGGTCTCCTCTCAAGTCAGACCGTTGAAGCTCGTGACATTATTTCATCCGCTCATACTGAATTCAGAACTTCACTGAAGAATGAAGTGATGAATCTTAAAGAGGACTCTTTGAAAGTACAACAAGAATATTCTACTGAACTGGCACTCAAGATAGATGAAGTGGCATCTTCTGTTGCTACTGCGAAGAAAGTCCTTGAGGAGCTTTCTGTCCATAAGAGGACAGAGATTTCAGAAAGTATGGCCAAGACTCTGAGAGATCTTGAAAAGGCAGTAAAGAGTACTGAACAGAATCTGCGAAACATTGAATCTGGAACCGTTAAACAATTCATTGAAAACATGGAGCAAGTATCTCTAGAGTTCAGCGTCACCGTCGATGGTGCTCGAGATAATATATCTGAGCGTCTTGATAATATTCGAGCATCTACAGAAGCTGCCCTTAGCAAGAGTTCAGGTAACGCAAAGACAATAGCTGATAAATTCGTATCCGAACAGAAGGATCACAAGCAACGTGCAATGGCAAACACGAGTAAGAAGATCAACAGACTTGCTACTAAGAGAGTGAAGATGGCTGCTGCAAGTATCGAAGCATTCCAGGCATCTGTTTCAGAAATTCAAACTAGTAGCATGAAGGAGCGAAATACTGCGAAAGAGGAAGTACTAGCAAATCTTGAAATCCGTAGATCCGAGGTCGCTAATGCTTTCGATGCAGCTCAAGTTTGGATTGACTCCACTCAATCAAATATGGCAACATCTCTTGATACTCATGGGAACAAACTGAAGAACGATCTCATTCTGATGCAGAAAGGTTTGCAAAAATCTGCAACCGAGGCCTCCTTAACAATACAAGAACGTGGGGATGAGTATGTTGATCAGTTCCAAGAGATTGCTCTTGCACTATTCCACAATACAGAGTCAATTGTGACTGATAGGCTGAATGATTTTGGTGATAGTACAGCATCAGCTCTGACGAAGAGTAACGATGCTTTCACAAATATTCCAACACAGATGGAAGAAGAACTCTCAAAGATGGAAGCTGAGATAACAGAAAAGACATCTCAAGACTACAGTGAAGTAGTAGACGGTCTGTCAACAACCTTTACTGAAACACAAAGGGCTGCTGAAGCTGCAACTGAGGAGTTCAAGACTCTTGTTGATTCTACAGCAAACAAAATGACCGAAAAGAGAAATGAAGTTATTGAAACGGTCAAGAAGAACGCAGATCTAGCTAATCAACACGCCTCTCGAAAGTTTGAATCTATTGGTTTGGAACTGAAGACTAATCTGAGTTCTGAATCCTCAAGAGTTGTAGAAAACGCTCGTACCAATTTCACCACAAAGAATCTTGAAATCACTGATTCTGTATCCAAAGCTACTAACACAAGTAACGAGAAGACATCGGCTCTAAAACAATCACGAAATGAAGCACTGTCTTCGTTTGGTGAACAAGGTGAGAGAACACTTCGTCGCTGGTCTGCTGAGCAGAGGGACCAGATGAATTTGTTTAAGGAAAGAATTCAGGATACAATCAAAGGAGTAACTGGTTCTACTCAAGAAACACTAGATCTTCTTTCTGCAATCCATGAGATTGGAGATACAATGCTTGCTCGTCCCGCAAAGAGAACTTGGTATCTATCTGGTAATGATGAGGCATGTGCTCATATTCTCGATATGGCGACTAGAGCCGAAGATTCAGTCATCATATCAGTGACCAATCCTTCTTGTATTGACTTCAAGAAACTTGCAAAGGTCACGAAACCAAAACGTAGAGTATTGGTAATACCTGAGCGTGATGACCATGATGCAACTCTTGAGCTTCTGGATGGTTGGAGAATATGGGAAACCAAGACTCCAATGTTATTGTCAGTGATAGATGATAAGGAGATTCTACTTGGTGGGGCATCTGAAACTGAATCGCTAATTGCAATTGTTTCAGAGGATAATACATACCTCCAGCTCTACCATGATGTTCTAGGTCCTCGCTTAGTCAGTGACAGAGTTGTCTAGGTGAAAGTGATTGCATAGATGATGGCATCCTCTGATTCATAATATCCAACTCTCCGGTCGACTGCTGTCATCCCTGCATTCTCATAGAGATGTGTTGCCCAAAGATTACTCTCTCGAACCTCAAGATCACAGGTTTTAATTCCCGATCCTTCCATAAACGATAAGGAGTGACTCAATAGTTTCTGCCCCTTTCCTTGTTGTCTATATTCTGAATGAACAGCAAGGTTCAGTATATGCCCATGCTTCTCATCCCTATATTCCTCCCAAACAACATACCCTTTCACAGAGCCCTTTTCTCCCATGACGTCCATAATGACTACCGTGTTCTCATCTACAGGAAATCTACCACTGTTCAGGGCAAGCTGAAAGAAAATACTTTCATCCCATGGCTTTGGAAAGCTGGTTTTCTCTATCTCTATTACACTGACTAAATCATCGAGATGAATCGGACGGATTTTAGATTGAGTCATCATTTGGGTTCTCCGTACCAGCATTCATTGATTTGAAGCTTTATCATTACCAACAGGATTACCACAGCTAGAACAATATACTGCGTCTACTGGGAGAGGTTTGGAGCAATAACTGCACTTGGAACCAACTGGGATATACTGTTCTGCGAACTCTTCATCCTGACTTGTTTCTATATGTCTGAAGTATGTTACAGCATACTGCATCATAAGTACAAAGATGAAAAACGTTAATCCGAGGAGGAGAAACATAACCATGACATCAGATGTACTAACAAAGAAGAATGGAAAGAAAAAGAAAGTACTTGTTCCAATTCCACTACTACTACTAATGACCAAGAGAATGATGCCAGCTATGATGACCAGGATTCCCAAGGATAGGAAATTCTGAGACGTTTTCACATATGATTCCTCACTAATACGGTACTACATCATACCGCGACTCTTCATCTGCTCAATAATTTGGTTGTACTTCTGATCATCGCTAATCATATCGTTGACTTGCGCTTCAAGGGAGTGTGAACCCGGTAGGAGACAGACCTTAACGTTGCTCTCTGGGTAGACTGTTTCCAATCTATGACGAATCATCACTCCAATCAATCCCCCCATTGGGCAATATGGAACAGTGGGTTTGAATTGGACCTTTATCGTATCTCCCTCAACCTCGATATAGTCCTGAGTTACGATTGACATCTGTGGATGTGTAATCGAAATTGGATGCTCAGGATCCATTACGGGTTCCAATGCTTTGAAGACTTCAATTACGGTTGCCATTTTCTTCTCCAAAATGGCCCCCACTTTGACTGCTTAATAATTTATGGAACTTGCTCTCTTAGGGTCAAAAAAGGCTGTGGGCACAAGTTATATCTATGAATGGGGAAGTCTGTATCCGCTATTAGTTAATCTAATGCCCGCTACTACGAGAATGATTTCGGGGGTATCAAGAATTACATCAGCTAAGAAGGCACCCAAAAAGAAACGAAGCAAGTATCTATTCAAGATAACTGTAGTAGGACCTGATGATAAGCTACTTGAAGAAGTGCTTTCGACATTTGATGATCCTGTGGTGGCTGTAGATGGAATTCGAATTGGCTCTACTGAAGTCGATACAGACACCTCTGAGATACATGCTGTCTTCATGAGCCCCAAACATTCTGCACTTGATATTCTACTCACACTAACATACAAAGGGGCTAGTGCTGTGATAATTGTCTGTAAAGATGCAGACCCAGAGATTGAAACTATCTATAGAAATGAAATTCGTGATAATCTTGGCACAGGAATTCCAACTCGGACTATACAAGTTTCAATCCCTCTTGATGACTTCAAGAAAAATGAGATACATCATATTTTTGATGAAATTATAGAGGAAATCCTGGAGAAGAAGACAAAGAAGAAGGTTCCCAAGAAGGATACATCAACGAAGAAGCCCCTGAAGAAGAAAGCACCGAAAAAGACGAAGAAAGCATCAAAGAGCAAGTAGGACGTAACACCTACGTAATCACAACCGTTCATTGTTAATTGTACACACTTGAAATCAAGATGTACACCCAGAAACGGCACTGGGCTTGGGTTGTTTAACATACATTATGTTCCGTGCAGCATTCACATCAGCGTGAAAGTGTGCACTACACTTTGAGCAATGGAAGTACTCTCCACCCTTTCTTTCAGTAGTAGAGGTTTCATCCTCCACGCGGACTCCTCTCTCTCCACAGACATGACATGTCTGAGAAGTCCAAGCAGGGTTCACCAGCCAGATACCTCCATTCCGATGACCAAGGGCTTCCCGCCTATAGCGAACTCCCTCTATCATCATCCCCCATAAGTTCATGGAGAGGTTCCAGCTGTGCCTTCTCATTCCCCCCTTCCCTTGGAAAGAGCGGAGGTCTTCGAAGTAGATGGTCTTCACGCCATGCTGTTCACAGAACCACACGGTTTCAGCTGCAACTTGATGGGAGATTTCTTTGTCTAAGCGACGGACTTTGTTCCATACTGACTCTAGCTCTTGTTCCTTCTTCAGGATAATGGCTGGAGGCTGCTGCCTAGCATGTTTCTTCTCCCAGTTGTTGCGCTTTCTCGCAATCTGTGACATCAATACTCTAGTCTGTTGTCGTAATTTCTCTCTCTTCTCGAATAGTTCCTGTCTTCCTACCATGGTCTCTTCGTAGGTGTCATCTCCATTCTTGACGGACACGACCATTGAATGCCTAAGTCCCCTATCCACACCAGCCCTTCTCTTTCGGGCTACTGATGATGAAAGTAAGGCTTTCAGTAGTTCCTCATCAGGGGACATGAAAGGTATACTCAATGTAACCTTCTTTTCTACAATCTTGATTAGTGGGGGTGCGGATCTTCTCGATTTCTTCAATTTGTGGATTATAGTCTTCAAATCGTTTATTCGAACTTCGTTCTTCTCAGGTTGTGCACGCTCTTTGGCAAGCTCACGAGTGAACCGATGAAGTTGTATCGTATTCATCAATTGCCGACTCATATCTTCAAAGCGAATAGCTCGAAACTCAAGCTGGGTTGCTCGTTGGATATGACCTTGTGCTATTGCTTCCTGCGCTTTCTTTCTGGCTCGCACTGCCTTTCGTGGAAACCAGTTCAAGAATCTTAGTCGTACTGTTTGACTCTTGTATGGAGAATCTGTATCAAGATCATGTCCTGTTATTCCTGGTGGTGTCTTGATGTAGAGGATGATTTCATCTTCTCGCTCTGAATCCAGTTCAAACCAGTACCCCTGTCCTGTGGTGTTCTCTGTAGATGCTGCAAAGTCCACCGTCCTCTTTTGGAAGATTGGAGTGATGAAGGGAAATCCTTCCTTCTTCCACTCTTTCACTTGGTCAATAATCAAAGTCTGGGTTCTCAATCTCTCGTGAGAGTTCTTATCTAGTAGTTCACGAGTACTTCTTCTCTCACCTTCTTCCATTGGATATGCTTCACGAATCTTTACTCTCAGGACCCTTCTCACTTGCCTACAGGCAGACAGAGCATAGTGATAGGAACCATTGGACTTCTTCTGGATAGTATCTTTCACTCTTCGTATGAGATCAGATGGAATCCTTCTATTGGTCATCAGTCGCAAGAGTTGTTCTTCTTCTGAAACAAGGATTTCTACAAGCGAATTTACAAGCGTTCGACGAGTAAAAGTTGCATAGATTATCCGAGCGGCAGTTTCTAGGGCGTTCCGATGTAATCTTTCAAAGACGAGTTTCCCAAATTCATTATCAACTTCCCATTTTAGTTGTTTCTCTTTTCGAAGAATAAGATATAGCATTCCTTTGGAATCTTCTAACTCTTTTCCTAACATTTTGAAGTATGAGGTATCAGTGAATACCTTTTCCAGAATCAGATTTACTGACTCTCGATAGTTGGAGAAACTCTGAGAGAGAATTGAGAAATCTATATTGTTACATTTTCGACCGCTGAGTTTACGAAGAATATCAGAAGGCACAACAGAAGTTGAAGGTCTTCTATCTAATCCTTTTCGTGCTACAACTCTCGAATACGAATTCAAGGCGAATTTTTGAACAAGATGTGTCGATGAAGGGTAACTTAAAATATCGTCCATTGTGTGTTGCTCTGGTCTTACCGAAGTAGATTCAGTTTGCACGCGGGGACGACGCCGCGAATCTTTCTTCATCGACTTTTCACCATTCATTATTTGATTTCGGGATATATAAGCCCATACTACGTATGGGCTACTTAATATACCAGTGTTAAAATTTAGATGATTATTTGATACTCTATAATTGATTAAATATCTGAATAACTCAGTTCTGAGTGATAATATATGGAAATTGACTCATAAAATACAAAGATAAATATGATAATGCATGATAAGAGATTACGATGGCTCGATCAAGAGGACGCCCAGTCAGACCAATACCCGTCCATCCAGAGCGAGTTATATCAAGAGCAGTGAAGGCAGGTCTCTCGGCCACAATCGTGCTCCAGCGAGACATCAGTAACAAGAAGACACGAAAATACTATGACAGGTCATCTGAAAGATGGAGGATACGACAAGAAGTATATCAAATTACGAAAATTCGAGGGACTCCAGATTTTTCTTACATCAGTAAGGCAGAGGCACCTATCAGAAACGATGCACGACAGATGTTCTACGAGAAAGCTGCCAAGTATGGATTCACCGAAGTCAGTAGACAGAAGAACGCAGATGATACAGTGGACTCCCTCAATCAACGATTCAATGCATGTGGTGCAGTTGTTCGAGAGAACTCAGAGATCATGTTTCCTTACCCAGTCCCAATAGATTTCGGCACTTACACAAGACGGGATGGGAAAGGGAGAAAAAAGTACCGACGCGCAGGATATGAAGCATCGTCATTTGGTCCAAAGGTGATCTTGGCACATCCTGACCTACCATCCTTGGATTTTGGTGATGCAGTTCGAAGCCACAATGAATACCTAGCGACCTTTTGTGCAATCCATGATGTCCCTGTAAGGGAAACAACCAGATACAGCCAACTTTTCTTCCTATTGGTACGCCCCTATCTGGAGCATCTCTATTCAGAGTTCAAGTTCGGCAAAACCAATTTCCAAAAGGGAGTGAACTGGGCACTCCGTCAGGTCAAGGAATTGATTCTAGAGTCTGGATATCGACCAACTATGTATGAGAAGCGAATTGTAACAAAGAATCTAGGGTTCAGACAGAGTAAAGTGAACAAGAGATTCTTCAAAAACCAAGAAGAGGAAGCAAGAGAGTATTACGTTAATCATCATTTAGTCACTGAGCTAGGCAGGTTGAGAGGGGCCCTTGGGGAAGAACCAATTGGTGAAAAGGGGGAAAGTGATGAAACCCCGAAGAAAAAAGATGATGACACAATATTTACGGTAAGTGATATAGAATATATCAGAGATGAAGTTGCAAAGAGAGCCCGGGTTGCTGGATCAATCATACACAGGAGAATAGCAGACCTCTTCCCCAGTCCTTGGCATCTAAATGATGTCGTTCTTGCAGGGGACAGGTACGTTCGCACCTCCGACTATATCATAATCTCAGAGATGCCATTACAGACCTTGCGTGGCGCAGGTATAGTGGATCTCATTCTCTGTAAGAGGACAATCAGTGATGATGGAAAACGCGTCTTCTGGAAACCTGTCTTTGTTATGGAGATTAAAACAAGATTAGGACAGAGCTGGTATTTAGATGCAAACTATAAGGAGTCAGAGGTCCGACCTGATGGAAGTCCTCTTCAACGGATTGTTTCTGATTTTCCCTTGAGCGACTATCCTCTCAGTGACGAACTCTGGGCTACCATCGTGAAGTCGACACCAACTCCCAGTGCAAAGAAACAACTGGAAATCTACTCGCAAGCACTGAGTGAATCGTATAAGAATACCACTCAACAGAAGTTGGGTCCTGTAGTGAAGGGGGTTCTTGTCATCGAGGCATCCTCTGATATTTCTGAGATACGACTAATAATTGAGCGACTCATTATCCATGCATACGAGTCTGTGAAGAGTAGAAGCAATAATCTCAAACGTACGGTCTTCACACCACCTGATAGTGATAGTAATCAGATTGCGCTCGTTTTAGATAAACAGCCTGCACCCAGAAGAAGAGATGATGAAATAATCCAGGCCCCCTGGGATCCTGTGTATACACCATTCAAGGCTAAGAAGGAGTCAAAGAGAGAATTCCTACTCTATCTTGCGGGACATTCCCCAACCTCTGCAGGACAGTCTGCAGCATGGAATGCACGATACTACCACGGTCTCCAAATGCTTCATGATATGAAGAAAACACAGGAGAATACTGAGTTTATCTGGGTCGATCTAGCAGACCAGTTCAATGAACCACGACTCGCAGAGGCACGGTTACGTTTGCGACCTAGAGGGTATTCAGAGGATGAGATAGCCAAGGTACAACCCGACCACATTCGAGAGTTCTTTGAGA
>JAEOSL010000124.1 GCA_016840385.1 Candidatus Thorarchaeota archaeon
TGCTACTGCCTTGTATACAGGCACTAATCCATCAATCTCCTTGAGTAGACCTTTTTTAACAAGCCTACCAAGGGTCCGTTTCACTGCTGGAAGTTTCTCTCCTGAAAGAAGAGACACGCCTCCTGCAGTCATATTGCCTCCCAGAAAGATTGGCACGATCACCTTTACCTCAGACTCTGTAAGGTCGAGGCTCTTGCTGAGAATTGGCACCGATTTAGTTATTACTTTGTCACTCATTTACGCATCCCACCGCGTAGTTTAGGTACTAGAACTGATTGGAATACATTTTTGGTCTATTTGCCAAGTTTAGATGCGTTCTCAAACAGATTTCTGAGTTGTTCCACTAACAAGTAGGGTGGTCCTTCGCTCTTGACTACCTCTACCTCCAAGTGGATTTTGTCATCTACTTCACTGGAATATACTGATTCGAAAGCATTTGCTAGCTTGCTCCTCTGTAGACTTCGTATACTAGCTGCATCTGCGTCCTTTACTGCAATAGAAGCTACCCACCAATTGGAGGTAACATCATTGACAGTAGATGGAAGTTCATATATCGCTGAGAATAATTTGCAATAGAGTTTGAAAACATCAAAATTGTCAATTTGATCCATAGTTGGATTCACTGTAACAATACCTCGATGAAAATCAAAACGAAATAGTAGATTATCTCCAGCTACAAGCATCACATCATTTTCTTGTGCCTGAGAGAAGTTTGCCCAGACCTTTTTGAATTTTGTAGTGAAGTGTCTAATTGAACTTACTCTCAGAGCTTGAAGTAAATCCTTTATTGGAAGTCTCCTGTTATTCACAACTCTACCCTTTCTCTCAAGAATATAACGTCGAATTCCACCGATATTCAGACTATAGCAATAAGCAGGCAAGTCTTCAGTTTCAACACCAATTTCGATCAAAGTATTGAGGAAATTACGGTTTTTGCATGCAGGATTTGTTGCACATCTCAACCGGTCGTCTTGACAAGCCTTGCACTTTGCTTCATGCATCAGAATCAATTCTTTTGCAAGCTGTTTATCGGCAGTTTCATCTAGTAATTGAATTCTTCGTGAAAATCGATCTGTGTGTTTCTTAAGTTCCATGATTACTACCGTCCAACATTGTATGAGAGAATTGGATACTAGGAGCTCCAATTGATTGTCCATTGATGATTTCATCAGAATAGACAAATCTGTTTGCGCATTTGTGCAGGACCGAGATAAACCTATGCCAATCGGACTCTCGAAAAGTCAAGAAAATTCTGTTTTTTTGTCGTGTAAGATGTGATTGTGGGTCTAAGAGCTCTTGGCTATCTCTTTTAGTTTGCTCGCCCATGATTTGATTTCCTTATTCAAACTGGCAATATCATTTTCATTCAATGTTGCAGTGGGAGGATAGGACTTCAATTCCCGAGCCTTTTTGCCAAATTGAAACAGAACAGGAGTATGAACAGTAATCATCGGAGTCAATTCATCACGAACCTCTTCGAGAGATTCGGCCATAAGAGCTGCTTCAGTCTGAGGATTAACAAGATCAAGAAGCCTAGACATGAGAGCATCGATAGTGGAAGGTAGTTTGGCCTTCGAAACTGGTGGTTTCTTTTTCTCAGGTTCGGGTTCATCCTTTGTCTTTGCTGGTTTCTTAGCAGGTGCTTTTGCAGGAGCGTCAGTCGCAGGACCTTCTGCTGCAATTTTCTCCACAAGCTCAGCAGTTTCAGCTAGCGTCTCAATTGATTGATTGTATTTTCGTTCGATATCATCGAGCTGTCGAACAATGATTCCAACAATCTCCTTAGTTTCTGTGAATTGAGTAGTGAGATCTTCTACCTTCTCTTCAATTCCAGAAAGTCCAGCAACGTAACCTTGAAGGTCATCTAGTTTCTTTCCAATGGTATCAATTTCAGTAATTGAGATTAAAATATCATCGATCTTCTTGATGATGACCTCAGTTTCCTTTGATTCCTTAACGGATTTAATATCGTCTTCAAAGCTTTTCAGTGTCGCAGCAATCTCATCCATCTTCTTTGTGTTAGCCTCTGATTCTTTTGAGGTAGCAAGACCATCCAGTTTCTTTTCGAATTTCTTGATTTCATTAACCGACGTAATAATATCATCAAGCTTTGAAACAGGAGAGATCGTGGACTGTATATCTTTTAACACTGTATCGATGGCATCAGTCTTCTCAATAATATCAGAAATAGAACCTAGAACGTTGAGCTCCTTTCTAACGCCTTCGAGCTCCTTAAGAAGACTATCTACTTTATCTGTAATCTCTTTGATTGCTTGATTATCCTCTTTCGCAGCCATACTATCCCCTGCAACATCCGCGTTAATGTGCGTTGTGAATATTCTTGTAATTAGCCTTTCGGGAGTGTAATATATTTCAGAAAAATAGAGTAAATGGAGAAATCAGTTATTCATGCTTGTTTTGATCTCACAATTTCTAATCCAGCTTCTTCCAGAATCGGGAAAATATGTGTTTTATTCTCAGCATTCAATCCTTTCCAATCGACAATTGCACGAGTCACATTTCCAGTAGTTCTTGAAATCATCTGTTTGACAACATCAAGTGTCAAATCATTCACTGCATATTTTGGAGCCATATGACCCATGTTGTAATCTTTCTCAAGAACAAGCTTGTTGAATTTGCTAGCATAATGTGTACCCCCGAAACCGATTACAGAGTCACCACCAAGGGGTGCTCTAACGCAATCCATTATTGCTCCTGCAACTGCTCGTGCCCCATCTTTATGGATCCAATACTCTTCATTACTTCCAAGTTCAATAAATACCAAAGGAGTATCCATTGATGTGGGTCCATGATGAGTTACTTCAAGCGATACATCAAAATCATCTAGACTTCTCTCATCTCGCTCCTTGTGGAGACGGTGCAATGCAACAGCTACGAGAGCGGGAGCTGATATCGAAACCTCTTGTGGATTTCCCCCGAATGCCGCATCAACTCCGAGATTGCCTGTGCTATGAACTAACAATGCAGGTTTTGCGGACTCTGCTCTATGTCGTGAACAGAAAATGAATACTTCAGCATCAAAGTGTTCTTCCAAGTGATCACAATAGATCATATCACGTTTTGTAGTGATGAGAATGACAGAATCATCGCTTGCTCGAATTGGATTATCCTCAAAGGTATCCCCAGTTGGAAGAAAACCATATTCTTCGATCAAGACTGTTTTGATAGTCTGACTTGCAATATCTTTCTCTGATGTGACAAGTACACGCAATAGTGTCAGCCGCCTGTTACTCAACTGTGCAGAGTGCAACAAGAGGTTCAAGAGACACCTCTAATTGAATACTAACTTTCGCCGTAAATGATTCAAGGATTTCAGTCTCAATTCGAATCTTGAACTCATCGACTTTCCCAATTTGTCTTTGAAGGTCATCTCCGATACGTCGAAGGTCATTCTTGTGGTAGTCTAGATTCTTCTTGGCTTCTGATAGACTTGCTTCAAGTTCTTCACTCTGTCGATAAACATCGGATCCCGCGTAGGTATGCCTTTTGTCCTCAATATCCTTTGCTTGATTCTGAAGGTCCTGTAACCCGCCGTTCTGAATTACTTTGACCTCTTCAATTGCTCGTCGTGCTAGTCGGTCCTTCAGCGAGAGCTTTTTTGTTTCTATTGCTTCTTGAAGTCCTTTCAGACCTTCAAGAAGACCAGGATATCCTTCACGTTCTTCAGCTATTGCAGTATATGGGTCTCCAAAGTAGTCAATGAGAGCTATTTGACCTGCAGGTCCAACTCGTACACCAGTATCCCGCTGTAGAAATTTCTTGACTTGTTTCTTAAGCGGGTTCATCTTCATTTTGAGAAGACTTGAAACATGTTCTGCTTGTTCATCTAGACTTAGTAATTCTGCAACATTAGATGTTTCAGTGAAATCATCATATGCTTTCTTGGATACATTATACTCCTTCTCAGCGGATTCAATCTTAGAACGGACTGTCTGTATCTGTTCTTCAAAAATCTCCTTGCTGAAAGAAAGATCATGAAGTGTTGTAATTCGACCACCAATACGCTCTAGATCTTTGACCCAACTAAAATCGTAGAGTAGCTTCCCAATCTTTTTCACTTCTTTAGAGAGCTCTTTCATTGCAACGTCTAAGGATTTGATTGTCGTTTTGTATCGCTTATCCAACCGTTTAATCCATCTAGATCCTGCACCCCAAAGTTCCTGGATGAATCTCTGAATCTCACTCTGCATGGCCTCCGTACCTTCGTAAGTGATTTCATTATCGACATAGAAATCAGATACAATCTCTTTGACTTTCAGAGCGAAACGAGAGGCAATTCCGTCAGTATCTTCGATTTCTTCATCGTCGAATGCTTTGGCCATTTCCTCTACATCTTGAAGAGCTCGTTCTACTATTTTGTAGCTCCTCTCAGCTTGTTTAAGAAAATCTGCGGATTTCTTCTTCAGCTGATTGCGATACCATTTTTGTAATTGTTCAACAGTGAGATTGGTCATTGAAAGAACCTACCCAGACTGAACACGGTTTCCCTCGCCTCGTTTATCAACTTTATGACGTGTGAGGGATTGTCCATATTTCCTTGAATAGACCTATACTGATGTTTATATCACGATTAACGCAATTGACAACCAGCATAGGTACAGTGATCGGTCATGTCTGAAATCCTCGAAACTGGTAATCGGAAACCGAGGTTGGACGTTTCATATACACTTGAGTGTTCATCCTGAGGTCACGGTCGCTTGGGTTTCTACATTATACGCCTCAGTATGATCGATGCGAATGGAAAAGAACAACTGCTACTCCGAAACCCTGCAGACACCAAGGGGGGCTTCTGGCTCACATACCTTGTTGATGGGGTTCTTTACGAAGTAAGTTCGACTGAGAAAGAAACAATCTCAATCGACAGTAAAGAATCAGATAAGGGTCGAGTAAGAATTGTTCTGAATCACAAACCAAAAGGGTTTGATTCACCCATTGCTAGATTCGATATTGAGGTTTGGAGTCACAACACACCGATCATGCTAATCCGCCACAGGGTTACAAATCTCAGCGATAAAATCATTGAAGATTTGAAACTATACAATCTGATGGACTTCGATGTCGGTGGCCCTTCGAGCTACAAAGACGATACAGGAGTCTACGATGAAGAAACTGGGCTGATATCTGCATGTGATGATAATCCGTTGTGTGTTGCAATGTCTTCAGAACCTAAACCGGATGCTTGGGAGATTGGATCTCCAATCAAGCTGAAGGCAAATAGTGAAAACCGCGACCTCAAGAAGAATCTCGAGCTTGGACCGAAAGACATTGCTACAGGTCTCCAATGGAATCATGGTAATCTTGAACCCAATGAGAGTAAAACTGTAGACATTGTTCTTGCGTGTTCAACCAACCTCGACGAGGCAAAATCACTCATCAAAGACGGATGGGAGAAATACGAGAAGAAGATACGATGAAACCGTTACGTAAAGCGTAGCAGTATCGGTTGAGAACAGATGCACTCTGTTTCTTCTCTTGATTGCCTCAGAAAAAAAGGGAAGGGCTCTCTAGAGCCCACCCGTGTCTAATGTTGTTCTTTATCGAAGTAGTCTGCCAACATCCGAGCCTCACGCGTTAGACTAGCGTGTTCTCCTTTGCGGTGTGAATTCCCGCCAGTTAGCAGTCCCATCTCCTTCAGAGAGCGTAGGTTCCACTTCGCTGTGCTATATGGAACATTAGATCTACGGGAGACCAAGTCTGCTAATGCAGTCACCGTTAGGTCATTGAACTTGAGCACTTGATGGCTCAATTTCAGAACAGTCTTCTGAGTATCACTCAACCTCGCATCTGCTAATTGGAAGAACGATGCTAAAAGACGGTTAAAACTAGTAGTAGAGACCTTACGGTCACTGGAGAACACATTCACCTCGTGACGTAATTTGGTAGTCACCTTTCGCGTTTGAGACCCGATATTGATGGGCAGAGTCTGTTGTTTCAGTACCCATTGTGTTTTTCACCTCACCTTTTGGTGGGTCAATCAAACACGGATTTTCTTTTTACTTAAGGTTTGCTAAAACCGTCATTATGACAAAATTAGGATTCCATGTCAGGCATTTCCAGACCCATCTTGGCTAGTTTTCCAAATCCTTGACTGAACAAGCTCATGTGGTGTCTAATACCCTCTTCAGAATCTGCAAGGTCTGTAAGGTAAGGTACAGCATCATCAAATCCACCAGACTCGTAATCTTCCCTCATGCTGTGAATCGTATCACTCATTGCAAGTATATCATCGCCCAATACCTTAGTCAGGTCAATCATGGATTGTACAACTTCTCGTGCTTCTGGATCTGGCATATAGGGAATGAAATCTTCGAAGGCTACACCAGCATTCTTACACTTCTGTACACGACCTGGTATGATGTCTTCATACATCGAGTGCATCCAACCTATTCTCTCTGAATGCATGAGGTCTCTGAGATTATCGAGTGAGAAGTAACCAGTGTAGGGTCCGAACTCTGTGGTTTCGTAGCTTATCCAATCATCAAATGCCTTCAGAACTCGTGACCAGCCTACTTTAATTTCTGACATTGATCCACCTATTCCTTTGTCACCTATTGAGGTTATAAACTAACGAGGTAATTGAAAGTCTAGAATGAAAACTACTCTCAAGTCTACAATAATGGAAATTCTGGATCAATCAAAGGAATCGGGAATAGTAGATGACTTCACATGTGTGGATACTGACCTCTGCTACGAACTCAATCTTCATGTCAATGCAGAAGGTAAGATTCCAGTTGACAGAGAGAAAAGAATTGATCTTGCAATGTTGCTAACTGAACAAGGTGTAGAAATAGCAGACGTTGTAGAATTGATGACTTGGAAGGATTTCGAAGGATTAGTTGCTAGTATCCTGAGTGAAAATAGCTTCAGCTGTACAGAAAGTTTCAGACGGAGAGGAACATCCGACATCAAGGGAATGGAAATTGATGTAATTGGAATTCGCGGTCGTATTGCTCTTTCTGTGGATGCAAAGATGTGGAGCGTGAGAGGGGGAAAGGCTTCAGCATTGCGAACTGCATCTGAAAAACAGAAGGAGCGTACGCAAAGGCTTACTACCCAACTGGAGCGACTATCAAAAAAGATACCTTCAATGACCACAGGACAGTACACTATTTTTCCGATTATGGTCACATGGCTTGTAGAAGAAGTTGAGATGCATGAAGGAGTTCCCGTGGTTCCTGTTTTCAAATTGAATGGTTTTATTCAAGACTTCGAGATCTATGAAGACCGAATAGTAGCGTATACTGGTGAGTTCTAGACTGTCAATCTTCAGTGGGTGTCAACACATTACTAACGGTGTCCATTAATAGAATCTGGATGAAGTCAGGTGATTTCAAATTAAAAACAGCATTAACTGCTGGATATGTTTGGAGATTCTCTCGTATTGCGGAAGAAAGTGATTTCACTCTGTCTTCTGGGGTATTGGCAGGTTCTGATTCGAACGTTTTCGCAGCATTTTCAAGCTCAACAATTACTGATCGAAGAATCTTGTTAGAAATATCATCAGGTCTCAGAGAAGCAGTCCCTGCCCCACACGAAGGTCCTTCACCCTCGAAATTACCATGGGCAACCACGATGATTTGATGATTAGCTTCTTCATGAGAGAGCCAATCTTTGAAGAATTGATTCAACTGGAGGGTTTCATCTTCTAGACCTGTATATTGGGGAATATATCCACACAGTGTTTGAATTGCCATGGGGAGACCCCTAGGAGTTACTGGTGGATGAACTCTTGAGTCCGAACAAATCAACACTAGTGTATTTGTATCAAGTTCATCGGGTCGTTCAACTCTAGAAAGTAGCCAATTCTCAGATTCATAATCACGACCTTTACCATGAGCTATGATACGGGCTCTACCCTTCTCATAATCAACACTGAACACAATGACGGGTAATTCATCTAAATCGGGATGCTTTGCGACATTTTCCAACGACGCCCTGATAATTTCTTCAGGTTCGTCTAGGTCAAATGTTAGAATTACTCCGCGTTTTTCTGGGAATTCATGATTGTATGATGCAGGACCAGCAAATAGCACGGGAGATTGTGAATGGGGTAGTAATGGTTCATTTGAAACACGTGTCCCATGAAATACATCGCCCATTTTCATGTCAAATAATTGAAGGTCCTGTGAGCTTCGTTTGATGGGTGATATCATTAAGAATCTAGGTGCTTGACCTTGGGCGGCTTCATCCATTCGAGATGAGAGTTCAGGGTCTTTCTTTCGCTCTTCTGAAAGCTTCTCAGCCATTTGTACAAGCTTGTTTATCATCCGATTCTCATGCGCTCCTTAGTTTTGCGCAGGATATGATGAGTACTTAACAGTTATCTTAGTTGACAAACCAGATAGGATTGTTTTCAAAATCTACACCGACTTCAATGAAAACTTCTTGAAGTGGATCGTTCATGAATTTAGCATACAATGTTTTCATTTCCGAAATTGAGTAGGGCTCATACCATTCAATGCCAATCTGATTTTCGATGAGTGTCCTAGGAACTCCAATGTCAACAACATAGAGCTGACCGAATTGGCTATTGTTTACTTTCAAGAAACCCTCCTTAACAAATGCAATGGTCATTGTGGCTTTTGGAGAGAATGACACAGATCTTTCACCAGTATTCGAATCCATACCCGAAGGGATATCCAATGATACAATTGACGATGAGTTCTTGAGAAAATCCAATACGTTGCTTGTTGTTGTATCATCCCTCTTAGTATACCCGTACCCGAGATATGCATCAATGACGAGATTATTGGAATGATCTGGTGGAAGTCCATCAACTAATTCAATACCAAGTGATTCCACACGCTTTGCTTGTTTGACTGGAACTGGTTTCAGAGAACTTCTTCCCATTGGCAGGTAAACAGTTACATGGTATCCCCAGCTATTTAGACGAGATGCTGCTACTAGGCCGCCGCCACCATTGTTCCCTGAACCTGCAATTACGATTGTAGTTTGGTTCTCTGTAAGGTAATTGGTAGATAGACGTGCTAAATTGTGACCAGCATGTTCCATCATTAGTTCAACGGGAACATGTAGGTCATTCATCATTATCTCATCAACCTTGACCATCTGTTCCTTTGTTATTCCTGGGAGCCCCATAGGTGTATCATGGAAAGAATCCACTTAGTCTTTACCAGTAAAATGTCGCAGAGTAGATAGTTCTTTTAACCGAACACATCTCAACAAGCCTACTTAGAAACGAGGGAAGACACATGACGAATCGTCTCTTTGGAGTAGTCTATCACGAGAATGTGAATAACTGGGCAACAGCAGGTCTCATCGATGCAATCAAAGCAAAGGGACATACACCTATGCCATTTCGATTACCAGATATTGCCGCTCAAATTCCAAACAAGTTCACTCATCTCAATGAAGAAGACGTTTCACATATGGATGGAGTCCTGGTCAGGACAATTGGATATGGAACTGGAGATCAAATCACATACAGAATCAGTCTTCTCGAACATCTAGAAGATGCAGGTATCTATGTCATGAATCCAGCGTACTCATTCCGAAGAGCTAAGGATAAGTATGCTACACTAACTGCCCTGAATAAGGCAGGTATCCATGTTCCAAGAACATACATTGGTGAGAATCTAGAGGCTGCCATCAATTTTGCTGATGAAGTGGGGGACGTGATCATCAAACCACTCATAGGAGCAAGAGGAATGGGAATGATACGTGCTGAACACAAAGAGCTAACATATCGAGCCATGAAATTCATCCATCAGCTTGGACAGGTCCTCTATGTTCAAGAACTAATACAGAAACCAGATAGAGACATCAGAGCATTCGTGATTGGGGGAGAGCTTATCGGTGCGATGTATAGATATGTACCAAAAGATGTCGAGGGTGAATGGCGCACCAATGTTCATGGTGGGGGCGAAGCAGAAGTAACTGAACTCACACCAGAGTATAAGGAATGTGCACTAAAGACTGCAGAAGTATTGAACCTTGATTATACTGGTGTAGACATTATTGAATCACCAGATGGTCCATGCGTAATAGAAGCTAATGCAGCCCCTT
>JAEOSL010000125.1 GCA_016840385.1 Candidatus Thorarchaeota archaeon
AGAGGCGATGGGCCTTGAGATGATCCATGGGATTGTTGACTCGGTCTGGTTGAAGGGAGATATCAGTCACGAGAATGTTGAGGAGTTCTGCAGACGCGTGACCAAAGAAGTTGATATTTCGATGTCACCAAAGGGTGTTTACAAATGGATGGTCATTCCGTCATCACGTATACATCCAACTATTGCACCTCTGAATCGATACTATGGGGTATACAAGAATGGCAGCATCAAGACACGAGGAATCGAAACCAGACGTCGGGATACCTGCCTCTATGTTGGAGACTGTCAGATGTCAATGATCAAGGCTCTTGCACGTGCCAATGATAAAGCAGGTTTTCTGGAACGTATACCGGACGCCTATACAATCTGTCAGAGTTACATTGACCGTCTTCATGATGAAGATGTGGACCTCCGAGACCTCATTCTAAACAATACCCTAACGAGAGAGCCCAACGAGTATCGTGCCACATCCAGAGCTGCAATTGTTGCTGGGCAACTTGTCAAAGCAGGAAAGGAACTTCACGCAGGACAAAAGGTCAGATACGTCATGACTGACGCGGGTTCAGATAATCCAATTCGCAGGGTGCGCGCTCTAGAACTATTTGATAACTCCACAAGATACGATCCTGAGGCATATGCAGAACTGTGTGAACGAGCCTTTGAAAACCTAATACCCGCTCAATACCTTACACCATCAAAAGATAGGGATCCTGATCAGTTACTACTGTCTACTCATTGACTGCATGGGCTTGCATTGCAATCCGTGGTTTGAGTTCTCTAACTGGAATACCAGTTTCACGGGATACCCGAATCATATCATCGGATTCAGGTTTGATACTGATTATACTCCCGTTTCTTGTTCGTGCAACCTTCACTCGAACCATGTATTCCTTATTGTCAATCTCAAGAGAGCAGACAATGGTTTCACGAGCAGCTTTCAGTCGTTCCCAAGTAGTATAACGAACACCAATAGTGCCTAGCTGGCGAATCATGACCTCAGCTATATTCTTCAGTCCAGTTTTGGGAGCAATGACCTTCACTACATGACATGGTCTGTTTTTCTTTCCGAATGCAGGGATGATGACTACATCATAGGCCAGCCCTTCTTCAAGCAAAGTATCGAATAGAGTTCCTAGAGTTTCACCGTCAACATCATCAACATTTGTTTCAATGACAACTACTTCGTCTGAATTCCACTCATCAAGCACACCTATTCGCTCCTCGGTCTTTGGTTTAGTAACTTCAACTGGTTTTTCTTCGGGTTTGGGTTCGGACTTAGGTTCTTTCTTCTTAGGTTCTTCTTTGGGAGGTTTCTCAGGTTTCTTCTCTTCGACAACAACTTCTCCCACAACAATCTTCATCATGTTAGGAATTTTACCAAGGTCACGCGTTCCAAAACCAACACCTTGATTCTGAGCTACAAAATCATCTACGGAGTCAACATACTCTGTTGCCATTACAGCCAATAGAGCTGCACCTGTTGGAGTTAGTACTTCTGTTTCAGCATCACCATTATGGAATAGCATATCATGAACTACAATAATTTCTGCAACTGCAGGTACAGGGACTTCAAGATCACCATGCTCAGTTGAGATAATTCCACTTCCTGTAGCAACTCGTGTAGAAATTATCTCTGTATCTTCAAACAAACCTGCTCGCTCTAGCAGATATGCAGTACCAACGATATCAAGAACAGTATCTATACTTCCTGTTTCATGAAGATGTAATTCATCGATTGGTTTGTTATGAGCTCTACTCTCAGCCTGAAGAATAACAGTCATCGTGTCCTTCACGAAGGTCTTTGCCTTTGGTGATAGCTCAACTTCTTCAGCAACTGCTAGAAGGACTTCCATCATAGCACTAGGTTGTAGACGAATTGTAGGATTACGAGTTATTTGTAAGACTCGACCTGTGTTGCCCGAATGTTCCTTCGTACCAATTGCAAGTCTAAATGAAGGATCATATATCAACAAACTAGCGGCAACGGGCAAAAGAACATCTGCTTCTCCGATGAGATCAGTAAGAGCAGACAAGAACATGTCTCCTGATGCACCTGCTGTTGCCACATCGATTAAGACTCGTTTCTTTGTCAAGTTCGTAATTGCTCCTGCTAGTACTCCACCGAGTATACTTTGCATCGCCAGGTTCCTTTTCATTCTTTCTTTGATGGACAACAGCAATGCAGATTGTCGCGTATCATTATTTCATATTGACCCTGCTAATTAAGTTGCTAGTGTGTACATTTACATTGACTGATCCGAAGCGTTTCTTCGCCACTGATCAAAGATAGCCATGTACATACACTCCTTTGGTGGCATCCACATCTCAGATGAATCAAATGATTGGTCAACAAATTCTACTGGTGCATCTCTAATTAATGCGATTGGAACAGATTCATCAGATTCTCCCATTACTGCGGTGCAAGCTGATGCTAGATTATCAGCGATTGCTCTGCGAGTGATTCTCATCTCGTTTCCGAATAGATCATGGCGACCACGGTCATCAGCAACAGGGCGGAAACCTGCAACTCCTAATGCCATTCCAATGTTTCCAAGTCGAAGAGGTTGTGTTCTGCTATCTATCACCATAACTCCAATGGTTTTTCCTGTTCTTTCCTTTATTTCATTTCGTAGACATTCTGCACTTGCACGTGAGTCAGCGGGTAAGAGAGACGCATAACCAGGAGGGATATTGGATTTATCAACTCCAGCATTAGCCATCAGAGTGTTGTTCTTTATTGTGAGGACAACTCGAGGAATTCCTCCAAGGATCTCATCTGCTTCTTGGATAATCAATTCTGCAACTTCGGGGAGTAGTTCATATCGCTCAGCTAATTCATTGGCCTCTTTGGAAACATGAACTTCAGACAGTTTCACAACTTGTCCCTCAGTTGTTCCCAAGGGGGTTTCAGCAATGGTGAGGATATCATCATCCAATAGCGATATCCCCAGTTCATTCAAACTTTCTAAGAAGACATCCACTACATTATCTTCCGGAACTATAATTCGCGTTCTAATAGGAAACACTTGCATATTTGAAACCCGAATTGCGAGAATTTCATTTCAAGATAAAGGCTCTTACTTCTTACTTTGCAACTTTATCCTCTCAGCCATAATGCACCGGTCACCCTTTCTACCACCCATAGGACATTTTGTTGTCCCCATAGAGTTCATACACCTAGCAGCGACTGCAGCACCCATAGCAAGACCATCTTCAACAAACACAAGTTGATGATTGTCAGTCCAGAGCTCTCCAGAATTCGATTTCAGGTACGACGCGATGAGTTCGGGCTTGGAGCCTGATGTAACTGCTCGCCCAGTCAAGCCAAGTGAAGTTTCTTCGAAAATCAAATTCTCAGATTCAGCCACTTTTAGGAGCCGCTCAACAACTCTAGCTTGTATTCCATCAATGAGCGCATGCAAGTAATCCACGGTATAGTCTTCAGAGAATGTTTTTCCGAAAGTTTCCACCTCTGCGAGATCAGCATCAACACCTATCAGTATAACTCCAGATTCATTGGCTGCCTTTGGATTAACAGGTACTGTTCCATAGCGAGTAACTGATTCCGGCACACGTTGTACTGTAATCAGGTCATGGGCTTCAAATATGTCAGCGGGATCGATCTCGACAGGTTCTATTGTTCTGGTGGGAATCACATCGAGAACACAACCTGTACCAGCTTGAGCGAAACCTGAACCACGCATAATAGCATCAGGAATCGCACCTGCTAGACCTGCAAAGGAACCAATTGTTTTTGCATAGGGAATATCTCTATCTGTGATTCGCCCTGCAAGTGTTGTTCCGAAGTCAAGGGTCATCACGGGGTTTCTGAAATCGATTTCAGTTCCCTTTACTGCGCCCTTGAGACCTGCTGTGACAAGTTCACCTTCCATCTCATTTGCTACTATTTCTGTGTTTGATGGAGGTAGAGAAGATGCAATCGCACCATCGAAGTAGACCTTTTTCAACCAAGTGAAGTCACGTAATCCAAGAGGGAGTTGTTCGGGGGTTAACGCAGCAGTCATCTTTCTTGGTGGAACACCAGCTTGAAGACAGCCATCTGCAAGAGCCCTGACAATCGATCCGACTTCCTCTGGACTTGCAAATCCAGCTGTTACACCAGTGGAGCGAACAACAAAATGAAGGTCTCTCTCAATATCAAGTTTGGATTTTGATAGAACCGAGGTTAGAATGCTGGATATCATTTCAGCAACCGATTCTTGAGTTAAGGATACACCAAATACGGTTTCGCCAAATATCGTTTCACCTGCTTTTGGTGGCCGTACATCACGTGTCATTCGTACTTCTTTTTCAATCTCAAAGATTTCAGCAGTCTTTAGGTTTGTAGTAACAATGATGGCTTTCGTAGTGGTATTTCCGAGCTCAACTGAAGCAACCGTGTAAAACTTCCCCATACGTAGAGATGCGATTCCAATAGACTTTGGTCTCAAGACGCGTTGCAAAGTTATCACCATCAAAGTAATTTCCGGAATGGATGATCGGGTCCAGGTTCAATACCAAACTCAAGATACGCAGATTCTGCTGTAAATGTATCGCCCATTGCTACAACTGGAAAAGCTCGTTCAGCATTCTCAATTGGACCATACAACACAAAATCAGCCCCCATCAGTTGAACGATGAGATTCGATGCAATGTCTGCAGTTTGAAATACAGCTCTATTGATCTTCTTGTATTTTCGCAACCAAGGCCATGAAGCTGGTGCATTGTGTACACCAGATCCGGTTGGGAGTCCATAGAGTGTTTTAGACACAAATGTAAACGCAGCTGCAGAACCAGCTCCTGCACCCATTGCAGTAACTGCAGTATCAAGTAGAGGTTTTGTTACTCCAATTTCCTTACATATCTCTAAGAGACCCTTGTCCAGTTCCATTGCTCCTTTTTCGAGAACTGCTCTTCGTCCTGAGATTGTCGAATCCTGAGGATTGAATGCCAGAACTATCGCACATTCGTGTTGAATTTCACCGAGCTGTGCAAGTTCTTCTTCTGATACAGATATGTTGACAGAATTGTAAATAGCCTGGTCAAGGAGTCCAATCTCCTCCGCGTGACGTAGTCCAGCAATACGAACATCAGCACTAGTTGAATCAATGAGAAATGGTGCGGCAGTAAGATCGGTTACGAAATCAATGTACTTGACCATCGCTTCTGAGGTTTCAGCAAATATCTGAACCAGAGCAGGATTACCTGTCATTGCAGACATCTCATCCTGTTTCTGTATGAGTGCCGTAGCTTTTGTCTTGTCAAATTTCCCCTTCTTCACGTCATCAACGATTTTGTGACCACCATAGAAAATAGTGCCAGCAAGAACTGTTGGGGTTTCTCCAAAACTACCACCTATTTTCACTCCACCGATATTGTAGATGATCTGCTCTTTCTCAAATACGAACAATGTATGTTAACCCTCCTTTACAACTAGAAGTGTTCCTGAATCACTCTCTCGTACTTCTACAATGATAGGAGAGGGATGCTCAGTAATGATTGAATGTGTTTCCTGTTTTGTAACCAGTGATGATGAATAATCGAAAACTGCTCCAAATTCAGGTAGAAGAATAGTGTCCGATGTAATTTTCGGTCGACTAGATTTACGGGGTGATGACTGGAATTGAATCCACATTGCGCCTTCAGAGAATGGGCCAGGATTTCTTTCAGCAATTTTTTTGCATGTTTCCTCAATCTTCTGTGGATTGAGTGTATTGATCATCTCAACTAACTCAACCTGTTCACGAAATCTCTCAATTCCTTCCAATGGAACATTTTCGATATACGGAATAGCTCCTTCGGCATCAATGATCTTTCTTGTCTTAGTATCTACTCCGTTCTCATGAAGTGCACGAAGAGAGCGACCTGTCAGATGGCCTGGAACTTCCGGACCAGTAAGCAGTAGGAAGCGAATATTCGGATTTGATATCACATTAATGATGACGCGTTCAATACCGATATTCTCAGTCTTACAGGTTCCTATGATAGCACACTCACCAGCAATCTCAAGCTGCTTTCCAAGAGTACAAATTGCAACACAATGTTCAGGGTCTCTGACAACGAAATCGCCTGGAACTGGCGGCCATTCATTATTCGTACTCATTGAAATGACCTCCTACTCGAATGTTGGGGGATCAAAGATATCCCGATCTATACCCAACACGTTGTTAGCTTCCGCAATTGCAGTTGCCATCGCATTTGATATGAGTGCAACTGCTGCAAATACTTCTTTGGTCCTTTTCATGGAACCATACATTATCGAATCAGTAGCAAGGACCTGTGATGCTACCGTGGATGCAACAATAGTGGCCATGTGAGTGACTTCATCATCAAATCCGGGTTCTTTAATGAACCTCCAAGCAGATGGAGCATTGTGAGGTCCTAAGCAAGTGGGCAGGCCCAGTTCTGATTTCACAGCGAGTATGGTACGATGTTCTAGACCATATCCCGCACCCACAGGCATTGTAGCAGGGTCAACTAGAATTTTCTCAATTTCAAGTTCTTTGGAAAGTTTGACCATATCTGTTATTGTTTCCATTCTCTGAGGGAGAGATGTAGCACGAGGAGACCATCCGAGTACAACTGCCATGTTCAGAGAGCTGTTCTTCAACCCCTTTTTTTCTTCATCTTTCATTGAGAGGTTGATAGAGTTGTAGATTGCTCGAGTGTTTAGTCCGGTTTCATCACAGAATTCAATAGCTCGTATTCTCGCTTTGGAGTTTGTGGATTCGAACATAATCGGTCCGTCAAAGTGTTCTGAAAGCCATGAAAGATGATTTTCCATTGCAGTGGGGGTTCTCCCAAAAGCCTGAATCATAAGAGGGAGTCCTGTCTTCTCAACCATAGATGTTGCAGTATTGACCCATTCCAGAGCAAGGGCTTTGTCAAAGGATCCCTCTCTAGTATCCTCAACAATAGGTTGACCTTTGAAAAAAAGACCTCCAATTAGAACGGTTGGATTCTCACCAGGATGCCCACCTATTGTGACTCCACCAAAATCGTATGACTGCTGTTCCTTTTTGAACACAAACACTATAGTTCACTCCATTTTGGGTCTTTGAGAAAGACCAGCCCGATTAACGAGTTCAGGAATATTCTCCTTCTTTCCGATTCCCATCAAGTGTAGACCGCTGATTCCTTTGATTTTACGAATCGACTTGATGATTTCCGAAGCTATGACAAGTCCTTCTTCTCGCAAGGCGTCTCGCTCCGCATCATCCTTAAGACCTTTGCCAGCGGCTTCAAGGCGTTTGATATATTCCTCAGGGATTTTAATTCCAGGAATATTCTTGTTCATGAAACGAGCATTCTTTGGTCCCCTGAGCGGAATAATACCTGCTAGGATCTTCAACTTCAAACCACTTGCCAAGTCCATGAAAGTTTCTAACCTTTCTATGTCAAAGATAGCCTGTGTCTGAAAGAATTGTGCCCCTGCATCTTTCTTCTTTTCTGTTCTGAGAACTTCTGTTTCAATTGATTCAGCATAAGGATTGAAAGTTGAACCCATAAAGAATTGGGGAGTTCCTTCAATTTCTTCTCCATCAAAATGAGTTCCTCGCATTAGATGACTTGAAAGTTCAAGTGCTTGAATTGAATCAATATCAAAAACCATTTTTGCATCAGGATGTGGACCCATAATAGTTCGATCACCTGTGATAAATAGAACATTCCGAATTCCTAATGCAAATGCACCATAGAGTTCACTCTCTATTGAAATTCTATTTCTGTCCCGGGTGGCTAACTGCATAATTGGTTCACCACCAGCATCTAGGACTAAACGTGCACATGCGGTACTACTCATAGTGGGAATACCACGAACATTGTCAGTGATATTGATAGCATCACAATAATCTGCAATCAACATGGTATGTTCAATGACTATATTGGTATCTGCACCTCTTGGGGGACCAATCTCACCAGTAATTGCGAATTTACCAGCGTCCAATGCTTGTTTTAATCGAGTATCGAACAGATTGCAAAACTCCAAGTTCGTGTATGCATCGGAAAAGGAACCACTCCTTAATTTGCTTTTGCTGGAATAGAAGAGATAGATTGATTCACTCAGGAGGTACCTTGACGATACGTCCAGGATTCAATTCACGTTCGAGGGTCTGAAACACCTCATAATTAAGTCGGGCAGTTATGATGATACTATCCTCACTGTAGGTTTCAGATTCAATGATAGCATCTTCGTGTAGTCTTGAAAGAATAGACATGCCATCGTCGCCATATGGTAGGGTAATCGAATATAGAATTAGTTGAGGAAGTATCTGCTCTAATGCCTCTATAAGCCCATCAAGATTCTCATGTGTTTGTGCAGAGATGGGAACAATCTTAGCTGATATTTCTCTAAGAAACTCTATTCGTTCTTGTATTGCGGTTTCATCGACAAGATCGATTTTGTTGAGTGCAGAAATTATCGGAATTCCATTAGCACCAATTTCATTGAAGGTGTCGAGACAGGTATCGACTTTTCGATTCATCTCGTCAACTGTGTCAGATGCATCAACAACAAGAATGATCACATCAGCATCGGCTACTTCCATCAGGGTCGTGTTGAAAGCTTGCAACAATGCCTTGGGGAGGCTACTGATGAAACCTACAGAGTCAGAAATAACAATCTGACGGCCAGGCAAATCAAGCTCAGCTGCCTTTGTAGCGAGTGTGGTAAAGAGTTTGTCTGCAATCTCCACACCAGAATCTGTTAGTGCATGATGGAGGGTACTCTTCCCAGCATTTGTATAACCAGCTAGCGCTATCTCGATGAATCCCTCTTTTACACGTTTCTTCTTTTTGAGTGCTTGTGATTCAGAGATCTTCTCAATCTTTTGAGCTATTGCGGCTAACCTTCTACGTTGCTCCTTTATCTTCATATTTAGCAGGTCTTCTCCAGCTCCGACCTGTTCTGCTACTGGTCGGTCTCCAGTATGCTCTTTCGCTAGCCTCATCCGAATCTGATGTCTTTCAAAAGGTAATTCGTATTTGAGTCGGGCTTGTTCAATCTGTAGTTTTGCTTGCTGCGTGTGAGCATGCTTGGCGAATATTTCTAGAATGACCTGAGATCTGTCCCGAACCTCTGTTTCCCATAGCTCCATGAGCCGAAAAATTTGGCTCGATTTTAACCCAGGAGAGAACAATACAAAATCAGGTTTGTTGACCTCAATCCAAGTCTTAATCTCCTCAGCCTTGCCACTGCGAATACCAAATTTGGAAGACGGCGGACTAACTATATCAAACGTACCGATGATTTCGTAGTCAGCAGTAGTAGCAAGTGCAGCAAACTCTTCCAGTAAATCAGGGTCTCTGTATTTTCTTCGCTGGACAAGTAATGCAGTAGATTCAACCATGATTACTGTTGAGCACTATACTTGTGTCTTAAACAGTACTATTGTATCAAAGACATAGAGAAAGATTTGAATCACACAGAATCCTAAATAACTACTGACGCAAAATGTAAGAAAATATGCAAGATTTACTATTAAGAATATGATCTATCCCTTTCACCGAGGGTTCATCATCAAGTGTTGAACTTTGGCGGATTTGCAAGAGAAGAATGAATCTTGGACAAAAATTTAAGGAAGTTTCTTCTAATATTATTGAATTCAGTTCTACTTGCCTATCCTATATCCGGGTTGTGATTCTCAGATAGTCTGGGGGATTTTGTAATGCAGAATGCAGGTATAACAGTATATACACCGGATCCATTTCAGGTGACAATCTTCGGGGGTATCATCATCCTCATAGTTGTATGCATAGTTGCTATCGGTGTGTGGGTGTACAAGATTGGTTTCCCAGAAATAGAGAAGGGGCAAACCAGAAAACCTCAGCTTGGAGTTATCATATTAGTAATCTTAGCTATCTTGAGTCCAGAAGCTATCAGTATCTTGACTGACGCAGTGGGGACACAATTCCTCTATGTTATAGCCATGTGGTTGAACACAATAGGCATCACACTTGCGGGTTACTCATTCAATACATCCTTCCTCTTTATCGCTATCCCCCT
>JAEOSL010000126.1 GCA_016840385.1 Candidatus Thorarchaeota archaeon
ATTATGTTCCTCGTTTTAGCATTCACCGTCACCATTCTATGGGGTAGCTTCAGAACTCGGCGCCATTCGTCAAGAGCAGAAGCTGAAGAAAAAATCAGAATGACTGAGTAATTTCTGAAGACTGAAAATGGTGGATAGTCAGTGATCAGGCTATCCAACCGTTACTTATTTTCTAAAGTGAGGTTTTTTATTTGACTCACATCGAAATAGGACCGCATCTCTTTCTTGTGATTGGTGGAACATTTCCTAGATGCAACACTTTGGTTGCTATCGATGAGGAAATTGCTGTTATCGACCCTGGATGCAATGTGGAGGACCTTCGTGCACTACTACAGCAAAACAATCTAGTCTTGAGAGATATCGATACAGTCATTCTCAGTCACATCCACCCAGATCATATCACTCATGCCATGCGATTGAATCGGCTCTCAAATTGTCGAATTGCAGCAAATGAAATTACAGCACCCTTATTTGATGATAAAGAGAAGATGAAGGAGTTTCTTGGATTTCATAAAGGACAACCGGTTCGAGAGATGTGGGAACAATTAGTCAATTCCAAAATGTATGGCTGCTTGGATGAGGGTAAAGTTGATGAAGTCCTTCATGACGGGGATAAGTTCACTCTTGGTAACATAACACTGAGGATGCTCTATACACCAGGTCATCTCCCGGATCACATGTGCATTGAGATTCTTGAATCAAACATTGTGTATGGTTCGGATATTGATCTTACAGAGTTTGGACCATACTATGGTCATCCAAATTCCTCAATCCCAGAATTCAAAGAATCAATTCAAAAATTACAGCAGAAGGATTATCGTGCACTCATTAGCGGGCATCTAAAGAATCCAGTAGTGGAAGATTACAAAACAGCATTGGATGCATTTGGACGACAATTCGACATTAGAGAGGATATGATACTGGCTGCAATCATGGGAGGAGCAAGTTCGGTTCCAGAAATTACTATGAATCCAATCATCTATCCTTCACTCACTCATCCAGTCTTCATGCAATTTGAAACCTGGATGGTTGAGCACCACGTCACATCCCTCATCGAACTGAATTTAGTAGAGGAGAAGAAAGGAAATCTTATTCCAGTCTAATCGTTTCTGAGATTAGTTCCAGTTTCAAATGAGCTAGGGGAAAAGTAACAAGCTCGTGTATAGAATAACTATAGGAATGATTAGGCATAGAATCGCCTCAATTAGTCTGGATTTGAAATTCACAAGAGGAATAAGAAACCCAACTTGATTCTGATATGCATCCCACGTAGGACCAAACAGCTTACTCAAATGTAGCTCTTCAATCCACGCTATTCCAACATATGCAACTAACATTGCTATCCATAAAAGAATAGTCTGATCGACCGTTAACCAACCAATTCCAAATGTGTTTTGCAGAATCCACACACTCTGGAACGTCAGAATAAATGTGAATATTGTCACACTGAAATATTGAGGGTGTCGAACAAATCTGTAAGGTCCTGTTGTTACCAGACCCGCTTGTCTTTTTCGCCGCCAAAGATAGGTAACACAATAGATGAATAGAATGAGTGATCCAAAGATTGCAGCTAGATTGAAGACATTCTCTGGGTATATCGTTGCCTGCAGATTTCCAATTAGGCCAACAAGATAGAATAGAAACGGGAGAGTCATGATTCCGCCCCAGAAAGGAGGAATGGAAGACACCAAAGGAAGCAGATAGCTAGTTGCACCAAGGACACCCATCTTCGCCTGATCTCGCTTACTCTCACTTATTGTCTGTGAATCGCTTACGTCACTCACCTCTAACACCTAGCCCTATTTTGACGTTCAAGATTTTTAAACATTGATTTGTGCGTAAGACATCTTCCATATAACTATAGTTAATATAGCGTGTTGCAAATGGGAAGCGACCGTCATGACGAATCCAGTATTCCTTCAATTTGAATCGGGGATGATTGAGCATCATGTAGAGTCTCTTCTTACTAATGGCCTATTAGAGAAGGATAATTCCGGTAAGATTCGTTGCCCATAAGAGAATTTGCAGCATGACGATTGGAAGAATAATCCCAATTAAAACTTCAACAGAATCACGTGATGATTTGATTCCAGGAAAGAAGTAACCAGTGTTTTCTTTGTAGATATTCCATTGCTGAGAATATTCCTTCTTCAAATACCTCTCTTCGATCTTTGCAATCAATGTGTAACTCGTCAACATAACTAACCAGATAATCTGAGTTTCAGTGGCAGTAAACAAACTCATACCAGAAGTCTGTAGAATCCAAACACTTTGTAGAGTCATAACTCCTGTAAGTATGATGAAAGCAAGATATTGAGGATGCCTAACATATCTATACGGACCACCTGTTACTAGATCACTTACTTTGTTTCTATGAAGATTGACAATAGCCCACACGAGAAATACAAGAGTGATAATTACACATGTAGTCATAACAAAAATAGCCGGGTTAGCTAGATTGGGTAATGGTATAGGGTACATGGGACCACCAATTAGAATGAAGTATATGTGGAAAAAGAAGGGCATTATCATTATACCCATCCACCAAGTTGCATTGGGAAGTGTAGTCAAAAAGGGGAAACTGTAACTGGTAGCACTTGTAATCCAAAGTACAAAACGTTCTCGCCTATTTTCTTTCTTTGATGTAGTTTCTTCATTCATGCTCCTAACCACTCATCTTATCTAAAAATGTAATAAATGGTTTAGTTTCCCAGTATTTTGTCGTATAACTATTGTTAATAAGAATAGTTTCAAAATTAACGGGAGGGTTATGACAAGCACAAAAGAAACCAAACAGAGCAATCGTTTAGCCAATGAGAAGAGTCCCTATCTATTGCAACATGCAGAAAACCCGGTTGATTGGTATCCCTGGAATGATGAAGCCTTTGAGAGAGCAAAGAAAGAGAACAAACCAATCTTCCTTTCGATTGGGTATAGCACGTGTCATTGGTGCCATGTTATGGCCCACGAGAGTTTTGAGGATGAAGAAGTTGCATCACTAATGAATGATGCTTTCGTGAACATCAAGGTAGATCGTGAAGAGCGGCCTGATATCGATGGAGTTTACATGCAGGTTGCCCAAATGATTACTGGTCGAGGTGGATGGCCTTTGACGATTCTTATGACGCCTGACAAGAAGCCATTCTATGCCGCGACGTACATCCCCAAAGAGAGCAGGTACAATATGCCGGGAATGAAAGAGCTCGTTCCACGTTTCAAAGGACTTTGGGAAACTGGACAAGGAAAAATCGATGATGTCATCGGGCAAATCGAAGAGGCACTCTCTCGATCCAGTGGGACAGGACCCATAGAAGACCTAACTCTTGATGACATCAATCTTGCATACTCACAACTTTTGCAGAGATTTGATGAAGAAAGAGGTGGTTTCGGCTCAGCACCTAAGTTTCCTTCACCACATAACCTGATGCTAATTCTCAGATACTGGAAGAGAACTGGAGATGAGAAAGCACTATACATGGTAGAGAAAACACTCCAAGAAATGAGATTGGGAGGTCTCTTTGATCATCTTGGTTTTGGTTTTCACAGATATTCCACTGATGCGGAATGGTTACTTCCACACTTTGAGAAAATGCTCTATGACCAAGCGAGTCTGATGATGGCTTACACAGAAGCATATCAGATTACGAAAAAGTACGAGTATGCAGATGTTGTTCGAGATATATTCGAGTATGTTACGCGAGACCTGATGAGTCCAGAAGGCGCATTCTATTCTGCAGAAGATGCGGATTCGGAAGGTGAGGAGGGCAAGTTCTATACTTGGTCCCAGAAAGAAATCGAAGACACCTTAGAAGGAGAAGTGGCGTCAATCTTCATGCAGGTGTACAATGTTCACAAGGAAGGTAACTTTGATGATGAAGCGACTAGAGAGAAGATTGGTCTGAATATTCTTCACCTTAAACAGAAGGCCGATATTGTCACAGATTTGACGAATATGGGTAGAGAAGAATTGACCATCCTATTGAATAATGCAAAAACAAAGTTGTTCATTCGACGGGAAAGGCGAGTGAGACCAAGTCTTGATGATAAAATCCTGACTGACTGGAACGGATTCATGATTGCAGCTTTAGCAAAAGCAGCAGTAGCGATAGGCGATGAAAAATACAGTGAGGCTGCTGAGAAAGCACTTTCATTCATCCTTGAAACCATGCTCGATGAGAAGCAGGGTCTCTTCCACAGATACAAGGATGGAGATGTTGCTATTGGAGCGTTTCTCGACGATTATGCATATTTGATTTGGGCACTACTGGAAATGTACGAGGTAACTTTCAAACCCGAGTATCTCGAACAAGCAAAGAATTTGACAGATGATTTGATAGAGAAATTTTGGGATGAAGAAGCTGGGGGATTCTACTTCACAAGCATTAACGCAGAGGAACTAATTGTAAGAAAGAAGGATGCCTATAATGGTGCAATGCCTTCAGGAAATTCAGTGTCCATACTTAATCTCATACGATTAGCCAGATTACTAGGGGAAAGCAAGTACGAAGATTATGCTGTTGAAATTGGTAAAGCATTCTCCGCAGACATCAAACGAGCTCCTTCTGCATACTCGTTGATGATGATAGGACTTGACTTTGCAATTGGACCTTCATTCGAGATTGTGATTGCAGGGGATCCAGAGAAAGAAGATACTCGTGAAATGATCAATCAAGTAAGGAAGACGTTCATTCCTCGAAAAGTCGTACTTCTTAGGGGAACTGAAGAGCAGTCAAAAGCCATCACAGAGCTCGCGCCGTTTACCAAATTCCACGAACCATTACAAGGCAAAGCAACTGCTCATGTATGTGTCGACCATAACTGCAAACTACCAACTACCGAATTGAGTCGGATGATGGAACTCTTGGATGAAGAAATTCACTGAGATGGCTTCTTTCCGGACCACCAGAAGAACAGAACCACCATAACTGCAACACCACCAATACCGAAGGCTAGAATTGAGCCGTATTGGGATAGGAAATCATTTGGCCAGAGCAAAGCAAGTTCATCTCCTGCGGCTTTCCATGAATCAGCTATTCCAAGAAGAGCTGCAGAGATATCTGCGAATTCATCATCATACGGAGCAAAGGCAGCATCGACATCGCCCGATGCATTATAGGAATCTGCAATAGCCTTGAAAGTTGTAGCTACAAATCCAGTAGCTTTAGTGAGATTTGTTGGATAGATAAGTGTCGAATTGTCCACTAATACTTCGAAATGAGGGAGCGCTTGTTCCCCAGCAGCAACAAAGTCAGTCAGGTCAGTATCAGTCATTATTGCAGGTAAAGCTTCGAGAGCAGTACGGTATGACAAGTATTGCAGAGTAACTTGAGCCTCGAGACCTAAACCTATGAACATGATTGCAGAAGCCTTGAAATTAACTTCATTATCAATTCCATCAAAGACTGAGAGAAATGCCTTGATACCTGTTGGCGTCATATCAGTACTCATTGTTCGAAATGCAGTTTCACCAAATTTGCCAACAAAGGCGTTTGCACTATTTGGAGAATATATCGTTCCAACACCCAACAACTTGTCTCTGATCAACGGACCAATACTACCATCAACTGCACCAGGAATATCAGCACTTGGTAGGAATGTATTCGATATGTAGTACCGATTTTCCCACGCAGTGTTCAAAGCTGAATAAGTGATAACTGAATAGTTACCCCGCCCATCATCAGGATAACCGAAGTCATCACCAAATGAACCAACTCCGGGATCAAGGTAAGTTGCTGTGTGTTCTGTATCGTTATATCCTACAAGCAATATACCATGTCCTCCACCAGAGAGACCTTCAGCTCGTAGAATATCATAGTCTGGTGCAGGAAGCCAAGATGGATCAACACTAATCAGCAAGGGATAACCTGAATCAATGGTATCTCTCATTAAATCAAATGCCTCGGTTTCTCCATCAACAATGCCAATTGTGAGACCTTCACTCTCCCAAACCTGAACGTTCTGTTCCAGATTAGGAATACCCGCATCGACGTAGAGAGTATAGTCTAAACCATAGAGATCAGCAAGATAGTTAGTTGGTTGAGCTTGGCTGTAAAGGGCACCGGGAATCATTAACAGAGTATCATTGATGTTGAAGTAAGCAAAGGAGAACCCAATGGATGAAGCTGCGAACACGTCATAGAGAGAAACATCAGCACCAGCGTATTGCATTGCCATTGCTGTTGCGGCCCATGCGCAGAATCCATTGATCTCCTGCCAAACATATGGCACCGATGGCAAGATTGCTTCATCAGCGGGTGTATAGGACGTTTCTGAAATTGGATAATCAGAGAAGGAATTCGCTACTATAGGTGTAAGTAGCAGAAATGTCATGAGTATAATCATTGCTGGTAGTTTTCTCAATTGCTAGGTCTCCAGACTCTGGTTTTGTTGGAGCAATCATAAGCTTGTCGATTGAGCAGTGAATGTATCATCAGATTTCCTCTGACGGAGTAACAATTATCTCCTTGTTTGTATCCATCTGTCCTTGTTCAAGGAGCATTGAAGATTGAATCGTGGCAATATGACAATTGCAGTTATTCTAATCATTATAGTCGGAGTTGGGATTGTTGGCTATTCGTTTACAATAGAACAACCTACACCAGTTGTAATCGACCCCAACGCAACATTCTCAGGATTTATCGAAACAGAGCAAGAGAGTCGTTATCATTCAATGCGTGTTTCGGAGAATGTTACAGGAATCCATTTCATTCTCAAGTGTGGTTGGAATGATTTTGATATCTATGGCCGCTTAGGAGCTCTACCCTCAAGAAGTTACAATCATTTTTCAGGCACTGCATCAGGAGGGGAAGATTTCTACTACGAGGATCCTGAGCCGGGTATATGGCATCTGATGATCTATACATATTCAGGTTATGGTCATTATGATCTTATCGTAGAATTCGATTACGAGTAGACAGCTCAAAGACAACCTTTATGCAATCATCGTTGAGAGAAAGAAACTGCTCTAGGAGTGTTATCTGTTGAATTACCACCTCGTCTTGACAAGAAGATGCAATCTCAATTGTCAATACTGTCACGGTGGAGAAGAAACCGGTCCAAACACAGAGATTCAATATAATACAGATGAACTTGCAGCTTTTCTCAGCAAGGATGATGACATTCAACTGATGCTATATGGAGGGGAACCGACACTTCGAATACCCCTGATTACTGAGCTAATGGATAAGTTTCCTCTAGCACGATTCATGCTCCAGACTAATGCACTATTACTAAACAAAATCCCCGAAGTATATGCAAAGCGATTTCACTCAATCCTCATTTCAATTGATGGACCAGAAATGGTTACAGACGGATATAGGTCTCAAGGAGTCTATCAGAGGATTCTAGAAAACACTCGATGGCTGGAGAATATCGGATACGAAGGGGATATCGTTGCACGGATGGCGGTTAGTCAGGGATCTGATATTTACAGGGATGTAACGCATCTGTTGAATCTAAGAAATCCCAGCTTCAATCACGTTCACTGGCAGCTAAATGTCATCTGGGATGCAGATGGCAACTGGCAAGATTTTGATAGATGGGTCGAAGAATCATACAATCCTGGAATTACTCGACTTGTCAAAGAATGGGTAGATAAGATGGAACATGGGATTGTTGAAGGAATAGTTCCATTTATACCATTGACCTATACTATGCTGACGGGAGAAGCATCTAGAATGAGATGTGGTGCGGGGATTGATACATTCGCAATTCATGTGAATGGTAGCATTGGTATATGTCCAATATCACCAGATTGGGAATTCTCAATTGTCGGAGATATTTGGAAATCCGATCCGAAAGATCTGCATGACATCATGAGTGTGGATGAGCCGTGTCCATCATGCGAAGAATATGGTGTGTGTGGAGGAAGATGCCTGTTCACTAACAAGCAGAAACTCTCGGGGGATGAAGGTTACAAGAAAGTCTGCAGCACAGTAACCCATCTTAATGATGCACTTCGAAAGCAAATTCCCAGAATTGAAACATACATTGCAAAGGGACTGATTTCCCTTGATGATTTCAAATATCCAGAATTCAATAACGGGTGCGAAATAATACCCTAGTTTTCTGGCTCCAATTCCGATTCTACAAGACTCTTCTGCATTACAACTATCTCTTCGCCAAGTCGTTCCATTCGACCTGTTTCTTCATATCCCATTTTCTTATAGAAATCAATTTGGGGATCAACTGCGCCATAAATCTCCACTTCCATAACTTGGGCGTTATTATAAGTCATCAGGTTTTCTGCATAATCAACCAGCATAGAACCGATTCGTCTTCCTCGAAAGCTCTTTCGTACAGCAACTCGTGACACAACACCAACTCGACCTACCAAACGTACTCTCATTGTAGCAACTACTGTATCACCAACGAGTCCAACATACTGATCGCCCATCTGTATATGTCTTGCAATCTTTCCTAATCCTTCGTCAAGCGCAGCGGGCACTCGCGACAATTGTTTCTTTATTGGAGCATATGCTTCAACAGTAATTTCCTTGATTAAATCAACTTCTGCAAGGTTCGCGTGACGAACAGTAACTTCAGCGTAATTGTAGATTGGAGGGACCTCCTGATGTGTGCACATTCTAATGTATAACGTAGTCCGACATAAATCATTTGGAGGGGGAACGTTTTTTGAACCCCAAAAACATGTATTCTTGACGCAAAAAGTGAGATTTGAGGTGTTTCCACTCTGATAATCAGTGTCAGACCTAGAGAGAATGAAGATGGTGATTGGATAACTGAGGTCCTTCTTGAGAATTGGGCATCGAACATCGTTGTCACAAGAGGGATCAGCTATAAGGCAGATCTTCTTCCAGGATTCATTGCAGAGATAGATGGAATCCGGATCGGTCTAATCACCTATAACATCAGCAATGATGAACTTGAGATAATCACGCTGAATGCAATCGAGGATGGAAAGGGAATTGGAACTGCATTACTCGAGGAAGTAGAGAAAATTGCCAAGATGAAAAACTGTTCACGAATTTGGCTAATCACTACAAATGACAATGTAGATGCGCTACGATTCTATCAAAAACGAGGATATGAAATGAAGTCAGTTCACCGTTATGCAATTGATGAATCAAGGAAATTGAAACCACAGCTTCCATTCGTAGGAAAATATGGGATTCCTATTCGAGATGAGATAGAGATGGAGAAGCTATTCTAATCATGTATAACGTAGGTTTAAAACGTCAAAATATTGACATAGAAAGGAGGCCACCCTATGACTGATGAAGACAAGGATAAGGATGAAGTCGTTGAATCACAAATCAGCAAGCGCGACAAAAGAGAGATGGAAAGGGGAGCTTGCGTTAACTGTGCAATAGCATCATTTGTAATCACTATATTGATGATGGTTGCATTAGTTTTGTAAGATGTTGATATGGAAGTAATATGTCTCCATTTTTACATTAGTTTCAATTAACAAACAAAAAGAGAAAGAGAAGAGAGTCTACAAGAGACCCTCTCCATTTAGACTAGTTCACTAATCGTCATCATCGCCAAGGCGTTTTGCTTTACCTAACCGACGACTACTATCAACTCGTAATCTACCATCATCACGCTCAGGTTCTGGAGCAGTGTATCGCTCAGCTGGTTGTGACTTTTCTTCTTCTTCTATTTCTTCAGCGATATCAGGATCTACTTCATCAGGATCGAGAACCTCACCGTCATCGCGAGCTCTTTCCACGACCCTTCCAGCTCGTTCAACCCGTAGATAGTAGATAGCTGTGAATATGGCAACTAGTGGGAATGCGATCATCTTGGACACATCTCTGAAGAGGAATAAGAATCTCGGATCGCTTAGAATACCAGCATCGAACCATTCCCAGATGAGACTACTGGGATTGGAGGCAACAGCAAGAATAGAATCTACGAAGAAGAATCCACTTGCTAAGAAGAAAGTGAGAAGCGGACCAAAATCACCA
>JAEOSL010000200.1 GCA_016840385.1 Candidatus Thorarchaeota archaeon
AGGGATTGGTATCGTTGAAGGAGCCCCAGTGATTGAAGATGAGGACGCCTGTGGTGATACAACGGTTTCATCAGATGCAATCAACCCAGCAGATGCCAACGTGGTTGCTGTGAAACTCAAGAGTGACAGTCCTATGATGAAGATCAGTCAATTGCTGGAGCAGGCACAGATGAAATATGGTGATAGCATCTGTATTCGAACAGCAAAATACGACTCTGCAGATAATCTAACTGAGGCAATTGGATGGTTGAATGCAGCTATGCGAGGTGGTGGTAACAACACGGTTCTTGATGAACCAAGTTTCTCAGCTTTCATTGGGACATCAGCACCAATCATCTCATTAAACAATCGACTCTCATTCGTGGGTATTATTCCAAATGAAAGCCAGTTTCTTACGAGAATTGGTGCAGTGATCAGAATTGCAGAAGAAGGTACTAAATGAAAGTATCAAAAATAAACACCAAGCATGCGACTCCCCTCAGAGGAGAGGCATGCGTGGATTAACCTACAATCGAGAATTATACAGGCTTTCCGTGTGCTCGGACTATCCCTTCGACCGTATCGAGCTTTGCCTGGATTTCAGGGTCCTTGATATTGACGACAACAGAAACATCAATGTCTGCAATCTCATCTTCACCCTTCTTGTTCTTGTACGGCACATCAACTTGGTAGTTGACGCGGTCCATTATCTTTGCTCTGAATCCCTTGGCTTCCTGCTCGATGTTGTAGCCACCCCTGATCGGGTACAGGACACCATAGTTCACCATTGTAAAGCCTTCTGTAATTCCAGCAGTTATTTGTTCCATGATGGACTTGTTGTACATGTAGCTACCCAACTGAATCAGGCTCAGGAATGCGAATACGCCGCCTCCACTCACTCTAGCCTTCTTAGCTTCCTGTACACCAGTCGCGATGACACGAAGGTCCGAAACAAAAACCTGACCTTTAATCACTGATTTGCCAGTTTCAACCCAACCATCGCAAATCACTTTGAATTCCTCACCAGGAAGTTTGCAGAAGTTCTGGACGAAGAATCGCTCATATTCTGCTAGTTTGTCTGCCTTCCTTGCACGCATCATCTTATCAAACAGAATGTATGCTTTTTCTGAGAACAGCGCAGGATCAATTAGAATAGCTTCCTTCATGATCTCACCGAAAGTCTGGAAATCGGAAGTTTCCATCTTTTCGAAAGCTTTTCTCAGCTCATTTCCAACGTCGCCAGATTTTCCTTTGTTCATTTTCTCTAGGACTTTTTCCCTTAGCTTGTCAAAGTCTACACCCATTGTAAAAACCTCAAATCTACGTTAATTTAGCCTTGAATCTTATTAATTCAATTAGGATAGACAGTATATATTGGGCACACAAAAAAGAGGGAAATTCCCAATGTTGAACGACACTTACTAGAATACTCGTGGATATATATTCGGACCAACCAGTGGAACATGTTGATACAAATGGAAGTCATAGTTCTGATCAAGAGTTTCGTAATTACTACTAGAGCGTGGCGTGAAAGACTCTTTCACAATCTGCAAGACCAAGGATGCAAAGATTTGTCACATCGACCAAAATCTGGAATGTCATCAGTTGGATGGCTTCTCGGTCATCAAGGTGCAGCTTATGATTACACCCTGAACATGCTAATCAAAGGGAAGTCTCCCAAGAACCCGGATATGTTTTATGCTTACGTAGGAGATAGTACTGATAATGGCGACTGGAAAGGAAATTCACTGGAGGAGATTAATGGTTACTTCACTTCAGTTGAGACCGATTTTCTTACCTGGTTCGAGCAAGTATCAGACAAGGAGCTTAACCGTATTCTAGAGGGACCCGAAACTCCTCAGTTCTTCCAAGGAATGCGCGTTCTAGAGGCGATTACTCATATGTTCGTACATCTAAACTACCACAACGGGCATCTTAGTGCAATCAAGGGGGATTGGTGCCAGCAAGAAGAGAAGTGATTTCATAATCGATATTGATATCTATCTAGGAAATCAAAAACTAGTCGTGGGGTAAGTTCTAAATTCACCAAGTGCGTAGCCCAAATACATCAGAGGAGAGAAAAATGGAAACGAAGAGAGTCATAATTGCATTAGTACTTGTGGCGTTAGTAGCCACATCGGTATCACTCGTATTGCTAACATCGCTTAATCAACCACCACCGGATGATGGCACAGACACTACAGCACCAATCATCACGGTCACAAATCCAATCAATCAATCAGAAGTTTTTGGAGCAGTTTCTCTGAGTTTCACCGCGACGGATAATAACACAGTGGCAAGACACGAGATCCACATTGATGGAGAGATTGTTACTGTTCAGCAGGCGTATAATTGGAATACATTGGGAGAGTCTGATGGAATTCACACTATCAAGTTCAGAGCTAGAGATGAAGCAATCAACTGGGGAGAAGCCACCATCACCGTTGAAGTAGATAACAGTGCAATTCCAGAATACGACTTTTCGGGAATTTTCAAGATTATGGCATACAACATTGAGGAATCAGGAATTAATGCGGACTGGAAAGAAGTTGTGAAGGAAGAAAATCCAGATATCCTGATGCTTGTTGAAACAGGAGATTTTGACAATAATGGAAATATGCAGTTGATGCAGGTTGTTGAGGAGTTCAATGACTATTTCGATGATGAATTGCCTTACACTGGATTCAGTGCGCAGGATATTTTCTTTTCGACAAGTGGTGAAGCAATCCTGAGCCGATATCCTGTGATGGCATTTCACCAGATTCCTAGCGTACCACTCGATAGTGGTGCTGGATATGATGTCACTCATGATTTTGTAGATGCAGTCATAGATATCAATGGTACAAACGTTCATTTCATCGGAATGCATCTGAAGGCTGGTGGAGGAGAAACGAACAAAGACCGCAGAAATTGGGAGAATGAGGGAATAATCAATTACATGGATCGTTTGGGAGATGTGCCAATTGTCTATCTTGGTGATATGAATTCATACTCTCCCGAAGACACTGTGACTGTTGACAATGATTATGGATACG
>JAEOSL010000127.1 GCA_016840385.1 Candidatus Thorarchaeota archaeon
GCCACTGGTCAATCTAACTCAAGTTTTGGAAGGGTTCCTCCTACGACAATGGACTATAGATCGGACAGGGAACTACACCGATGTTGATTGGGAGAGATATGGTGGTTTCAGCGAATATCTACTCGGTCCTGTTACAATGAGTATGAATAAGATGGGAATAATTCTACTAGATCTTCTAAAGAATCAAGCAGACTATCCTGGAATCTCAGCACTCGATATCGACAAGGATTCTTTGCTAGTACATCTTAATCGTACCTATACAGCTGATGGAGCCTTTAGTGAAGTTCCAGGTTGGAATCCGGATATTGTATCTACATATCAAGCGCTCTACATCATAAATTTCCTTGATACATACGATCTAACTCTTAATCCCTGGGATATTGTAAATGAAACTGCAACAATTGAATGGATCAATAATTGTCGTAGTGGTGATGAGTTCAAACTAAGTCCTGAAGCAGACACAATTGGAGTTACTGCAACAGCAACCGGTATCATGGCACTTGATCTGTTGCCAAGTATAACTACCGTTCCTGGACTTCAAGCTGCAACCACTTGGGTTCTTGAGAGACAAATTACAGATTCAGTTGAAGATGATTTCATTGGTGGTTTTGAAGAGGGAGTTGATACTGAAGACCCGAATTTCAAATCTACATACTATGCTCTGAAACTATTGGAGTTTTCTGGTGGTCTTGTTTCTGTCAATGAAACAACGGTGATTGATTTCATTTTGAATTGTCAAGTTGCAGATGGCTCATGGGGATATCTTCCCGGAGCAGACGTTGGTTCCTTAGCATATGCTGGAGAAGCCTGTGAACTATTGAACATATTTGGAAATGCAGCTACAATTCTAACAAGTTCAGAAGACCCATACACTCCTGGAGGATTCATCCTCGACTGGAGATACATCGCAGTTATTGGCGTAATCCTACTGGCTCTTGTGATTGCAATCATCAGTATTCGAAGAGATTGATAACAAAGCTTTATCACTTCTCTACTGTAGATTAGCCCACAAGGCCATTATGGCCTTATACAGGTGTAGAACATGTCATACTCAGAAATAGATGAAGATTCAATCCCGAGATACAAACGTGGGTATGAGTGGTTCTCCCACCTGGCAAACGCCAGTCTTTCTAAGAAGGACTGGAGACGTCTTGGGCTCTTCTCATTTTACGATGCTCCATATGCTGAGAGTGATCTTCTCTATCTCTCTCCAAAACAAGTTATGTTGACTATGGCAAAGATAGCTAAGAAGAAGGAATCGGGTCTTATCTTTGTAATAGATGCGATGGAAAAGGGAGAGATGGGACTTAGTACCAAGCCTGGATTTGACCAGTTCATGGAAATCTTTGAAGGTCTATTTCCGGATGCAACCAAGTTTTACTTCGGACCCAAAAACACTGAGCGAGAATGGCTTCATAAGTATCCATCTTTGAAGATCCCACTAAGTTGGCTCGCTAAGCGACCCAATGTATTTTCTGAAGTTCTGTCAGATGCATCGCCTATAGGAGAAAATATTGCACCCGCAGATGCGTCCTTTGAAGACTATCCCGGAATGATAGAAGTTCTTGTGGAAAAATTAGGTCCACCATCACTCACTGAAGAAGTCATGGGAAGGATTCGAAGTACAGAAGCAAGCGAGTATGCTGGAGAAGCAGTTGGGTTAATGACAGTCTTCATCAGTCCTACAACAGCAGTATCTCGTGGAGTGAAGTATTTGGGCAAATTTATGAGCTTGGTCAAGGATCGAAGAAAGCAAGAAATGAAAGAGGTCTATCTCGAATGGACCGAAAGAGTTCAGAAAGGGTATTCGGAAGAGAATGTCAGAAAATTCTTCGATGATACTCCAGAATTCAAATCAGGATTAATTGAAGCTGCAAGCTCTTTCAAACCAATACTTCTAGTAATTGAAACCAGAGGTACTCTATATGATCTATTTCTTCCATTGGTGCTTCAACATCTTGTGGAAGAGATAGGATACATTCCACCACATAGGCGTCCTAGGAAAATCGATGATAAAAAGAAGAAGGACATGAAAGACATTGATGACGAAGATATGTCTTATGAATCTCTAGATGAAATTACAGAAGAAGACCTTCCACCAGTTACAGACCAACTAATTCAAACAATGATAGAAAAGGATGATGACCTCGCTAGGTCAGACATTGACATTTCTGAAGACGAGTTTGAAGGAAAACCTGAAACAATTCTCTTTCTGGACGCAGCAACACACCTATCCAAGTTCAATAGGTCGTTCAAATTTGCACTGAATATTCCAGAGAAGTTCCCGAATATGTCAGTAGCAGCCTCCTTCTTTACAGATAGAGAGAAAATCAGCACGGCACTACAAGAAGGTGTCATTGAATACATGAAAGAAAGAGCGCTGATATTTGATTTACATCCAGCACTTTTTGATGTATCTACTGCGAGAATGCCAGTATCAAGAAAAGCATGGTTAATCGGTGAACTCCAAAAGATGGAGAGAATACGTTCAGAAGGTGAGGTTGCATTTCTTGAATATACTAGCGATGAAGACCGTAAATGGAATCTTCGCGTTGTTGAAAAGCCAGAAATCGAAGCTTTAACCAGAATTCGAAGGTGGTTTGGTGGAACTAAATAATTTTTAGCCCATCCCACAAGAGATATAATCAATACTGACAAGAAGCCAATTGACTGTCCGGAGGCAGAAACATTTGACCAAGGGCGATATGACTCAGGCAAGGGTTCTAAAAATTGAGAAGGGTGACACCATTACTCTACCCGCAGACTTCATCGACAAGATCGGTCATCAATATGGTTTGACCATTCTTATCATGAAAGATGGAAACGTAAAGATGTACCCTGTTGATAGCTCACGTGTAATGTATCTTAAACTCGTGATTGACAAACTAAGTAAGAGCTTCCTGGAAGAACTCACAATGGTCTTCATGGAAGTTGGTCTTGAGGACATTCTCTTTACAAGTGGAATTTGTCAAGCAGCTGATCAATGCTATTACGAATGTTATTTCACACCTCAACAATTGAATGTTGAAGTTGACGCCTTCAATCAGCGATTGAACAATATTACCTGTGTCAAAGAGGTTATGCTTCAAGACGTTCCCACTTAATCTACCAATTCTTCCTTCGGTAAATTGGGCATAGTAAAGAATCAGAGGATATTGGGTTTAGATGGCAGGTCTTGCAATGCGACCAGAGGTACAGCGTGATGCAAATCCTGAGGAAGTTCTGAACTCATTGAAGATTCATTTAGAGCGATCTTTTGAATATCTACGTGGAACAGAAAGATGTGCAGTACTCTTCTCGGGAGGGGTAGATAGTGCTCTTGCCGCGCTTATGACAAGTAGAGTGTGTGAGGATACGCTACTCTTTACTGCACGATGTAAAGGTTCCCACGATGAGAGAGAGGGAGTTCAAGCGGCAGAGGTTATGTCACTGGACCATGTTGAAGTCCAGATTGATTCAGAATCATTATGGAATGCGCTTCCACAAGTTGTTCGTTCAATCAAGAGTAGGAAAAGAATGGATGTAGAAATAGCGATTCCATTCTTCTTAGCAGCAGGAGAGGCACGAAAATTAGGTTACAAATTAATGGTGTCGGGTCAGGGTCCAGATGAACTATTTGCAGGATATGCAAGATACGAGAGGCTCATGATAGACCATGGTCCTGAGAAAGTAGAGGAAGCTCTCTGGAATGACATTTCTATCACCGACGAAGTGAATATCCAACGAGATACGCGTGCTATTGGTTTTCATGGACTTAAATCGTTCTTTCCTTTTCTAGACCAAGAGTTTGCCAGTACATCTCTCACAATACCAGCCACATTGAATATCGACCCAAATAAGACTCCAGCAAGGAAATTGATGTTTCGTGAGCTAGCATTGAAATTAGGAGTGCCAAGAGAAGTAGCAATGACACCAAAACGTGCAACCCAATTTAGCTCTGGTACTTCGAAGATGCTTACTCAAACACTACGACAGAAAGTTGATACTTTGAACAACCTCAGTAAGAAAGGACTACAACCTGCAATCCAAGAGTTTCTGAATAATTTAGAATAACATCTATCCACCAGCGATGAGGGGAAGAACAACTACACTCTCATTTTCATTAATCTGAAAATCAAGTGGCACACGCTTTCCATCAACAAGCACAACATGATCTGTAGAAAGTTCTAATTCAAGAAGCAATTGTGCAACTGTTTTCGATTCTTCCACTATGACTCTTTGAATGCGTTTCTCCTTGAGTGCATCTGACATTGGAACCACTAATAGAATATTCGCGGCGAACCTCATAAGGTTAATTCACATAGCATTAATCGGCAAAGCTCTATCTAGAAATCAACAATCATCATTGTCCAGTCGTTAGCCATAAATAGCTAGAGTAAGCTCAATCTTACGTCGGCATAATACTAAGGATAAGGAAAACAATCGGTAATAGTCGTAAAAAAAACGGTGGCGCCAACGCAATATTCATAAGAACGTTGCAAGCAAACACGTAAAATAATGACGTAACGCAATTCGACGTTCACCGATTTGTTATATATGGAGAGAATTGCAAATGGTTGGTATTGTAGGATATGGAGTATACGTCCCACGTTATCGAATTAAAACTACAGACATCGCAGAAGTCTGGGGTGACGCTAGTGGGAGAATCGCAAAAGGACTTGGCGTATTTGAAAAGTCAGTTCCTGGACCCGATGAAGATGTAACCACAATTTCCGTAGAGGCCGCACGTAACGCTGTCAAGCGAGCACAGATTGACCCGAGAGATATCGAAGCGGTATATGTAGGATCAGAATCACACCCCTACGCAGTAAAACCCACGGGTACAATTGTTGCTGAAGCGATTGGTTGCACACACGATATGACTTGTGCAGACTTGGAGTTCGCATGCAAGGCGGGAACAGCGGGCATACAGATGGCTATGGGACTTGTCAAATCTAAGATGATTAAAATTGGTTTGGCTATTGGCTCAGACACTGCACAGGGAAGACCTGGTGATGCGCTAGAATATTCAGCAGCAGCAGGCGGTGCAGCTTTTCTAATTGGGTTAAAGAACCCACTTGCCACAATCGAGGAAACAGTATCATTCACCACAGACACTCCAGACTTCTGGAGGCGTGAGGGTGAAGACTTTCCAAGTCATGGAGCAAGATTCACTGGAGAACCAGCATACTTCCGACATGTAGGCGAAGGTGCAAAATCACTCTTCAGGAAGACAAAGACTACAGTCGACGATTACGACTACTTTGTTTTCCACATGCCAAATGGAAAGTTCCCAGTGGCAATGGGCAGACAACTTGGAGTTCCTCCTGAGAAACTTGAGGACAGTCTTGTTGTTCGCCAGATTGGTAACACTTACTCTGGTTCAGCTATGATAGGCTTAGCACGAATTCTTGACATTGCTAAACCTGGCTCTAAGATATTCATGGTAGCTTACGGCTCAGGCGCAGGTAGTGATGCATTCTCAATAACAGTTGAAGATGCAATCGAAGAGCGTCGTGGAGAGGTTCCGACAGTTGATGATTATGTTGAACGTAAAACGTACGTGGACTATGCGACATATGCTAAGTTCAGGCGGAAGATCAAGGCACTTGGTTAAGGAGGTCAAAGAATGAGTAACAGAGTAGCAATTGCCGGAGTTGGAATGGCAAAATTTGGTGAGCTTTGGGACAAAAATCTCAGAGACCTATCTCTTGAAGCTGGAATGTACGCAATCTTTGATGCTGGAGTTCCCGGTTCAGATATTGACGGAATGGTTATTGGAAATATGAGTGCTGGTAGGTTCACTGGTCAAGAGCACCTTGGTGCCCTTGCTGTGGACCAGGGGGGTCTTGGTCATATTCCTGCATATAGTGTTGAAGCAGCATGCGCCAGTGGTGGAGCTGCTATTCGCCATGCATACATGGCAATCAAGTCAGGAGTACATGATTGTATGCTCGTCCTCGGTGCTGAGAAAATGAGTGACGTAAATCAAACTGAAGCAATGAACACAATCTCAGTTGCAAGTGATTGGGAATGGGAAGGTATGTTCGGTGCCACTTTTCCTGCGCTCTATGCATTCATGGCACGGAGACACATGAAGGAATATGGCACAACAGAAGAGCATCTCGCATTGCCCACTGTAAAGAATCATGCTAATGCAGTACACAACGAGTTAGCCCAGTTTCAACGTGCAGTTCCACTAAAAGTTGTAATGGGCTCAGGGATGCTAGCAGATCCACTACGAGTGTTGCACTCTGCACCTATCACAGATGGAGCTGCTGGTCTTGTGATGTGCAGAGAGGACCTTGTAAAGAAATATACAGACACTCCGGTTTACATTGAAACCTCAAAGCAGAGGAGTGATACATTGGCATTACATGACAGGAAATCAATTACGACCTTCAATTCAGTAGTATCCTCAACCAAGTCAGCACTAAAAGCAGCTAGCCTTGAACTCAAGGACATAGATGTTTTAGAATTGCATGACAGTTTCTCAATTGGAGAAATCATGCTCACCGAGGATGTGGGTATTTGTGAGAAAGGACAGGGTGGTAAAACTCTCGAAGAAGGCATCACCGAGATTGGTGGTAAATTCCCAGTCAACACTTCTGGTGGTCTCAAAGCACGAGGTCATCCGATAGGGGCGACCGGAGTAGCACAAATAGTCGAGCTTGCTTTGCAGCTTAGAGGTGACGCAGACAAACGTCAAGTCGATGGTGCAGAGAAAGGACTTGCTGTGAACATAGGTGGTACAGGTGCCACTAGCATAGTTCACATTGTTGGGAGATGATATCAGATGGCAGAACAAGGTGTTGCCCAAGTCTGGAGACGAATCAAATCGATGTACAGGATCGAGGGAAACAAGTGTGAAACTTGCAGTACTCACTACTTCCCACCACGACCTGTTTGTCCAGAGTGCAGAAGAAAAGGAAAGCTTGAGTTGTATACATTCAAGGGACTAGGAGAGATCTACTCTTTCTCAATTGTCCGACAAGCTCCTGACGACTTCAAGCGTCAGATGCCCTATGTCATAGCGCAAGTAGAACTTGATGAGGGTACTCGCTTAACTGCACAGATTGTGAATGTCGATCCAGAAGATGTTGAGATTGGAATGAGAGTTCGTGCATGCTTCCGAAAGATCAAGGAGTTTGGTCGAGGCGGAATCATTGTTTACGGATACAAATTCGAGCCGGTGATGAAAGTCACTGGACACAAGCAATAACTCAATCTCACAGAACAATCTCAGTGATTGAACCTACTGCTGGTAGAGCCACGTTGTAAACAGGCGTGGATTCTACCACCACTCTATTTCTTGAAGAATTATGTACGTGGCCATGGATTATCAGTGAAGGTCTGATTTTTTTCACAGCTTTTTTAAACCACCAAGAGAACACAGTTTCAGTTTCTACAAGTGGACTATAATGTGATAGAACGACTGTATAATCTGAAACATCAGTCAGTTCCTGTAGAAATTCAGAGATTCTGCTTGCTCGTTCCTCAAAGATAGCCTGCATTGTTCCTACGTTTTTTACCTTCTCCTTGACAATAGACACTCCAACCACACCAAGAATTGAATCGCTTATTGAAAGTGATACTGATGAATCGTCAAGGAATGTTACTCGATCACCCAATAACTCGATGATCTGATGTTCTTGGTATAACTCATTATCCTCATTACCAAAACAAGAGATAATTGGAACTTGTCCATGAACCGAGTCAATAGCATCAACAACAACGGGATATTCATTCGCCTTACCACGGTTCACGATATCACCTGCGAAAAGGAAGACATCAGGTTTCTCTATCTCTTGGAGAGACCTTTCAAAGAGAGAGAAGAATCTTGGACAATGGATATCTCCTACTGCTGCAATTCTCATGTATTTCAATCCCAGAAATCAAGCTCAGTGATAGAACCAACAGCGGGTAAGGACACATTGTGAACTACCGTTGTCCCAATCATAGCTTTATGCATCGTAGAGTTGTGCACATGTCCATGAATGACTAGGTCAGGGGATTGGTCTCGTACTACTCGATAGAACTTTCGACTACCCAACCACGAAAATGCCTTATCCTCCTCACCTTCGCATGTTTCAAGACAAGGGCTGTAATGCATCAGAAGAATTCGCTTGTATACTTTCTTCTCAAACTTCTTCAATAGAGATGCAGCTCTTTTTGCACGTCTCTCAAATACACCCTTGACGCTGGGAATATTCCTTCGCTGCCAGTTAGTGGCCTTGTCAAGAGACCCTTGTGTACCAACTACTCCAATGTGTCTCGAACTATGATCTATGATTGTTGATTTCTCATCCAAGAAGAGCATTCGGTCTTCAACAATGGAAAGGATATCCTTTCGCACTTCGTTATACTCCTCATTTCCAAAACATGCAATGACTGGAAAGCCAGCTCCTAATGAATCTTCAATGGTATCGAGTATCGTAATGTACTCAGAAGCATTCCCACGATTAATCATATCACCAGCAAAGAAGAAGATATCAGGTGCACTAAATTGTGCCAGAGATTGTTTAAACTCAGGGAGAAATCTCGGACAGTGTACATCTGCAACAGCAAGCATCTTCACTAGTGAATACATCCGTTGTGGTTAGAGGTTGAGTGTAAACCAATTATATTAAGTGTTCCAATTTATGAACAAAGGATGTGACACAAATGGCAACTTGGGCGCTAAATCTCTTCGACCGTCTACATCTTGGACATCACATTTTGATTGATAGATTAGCAGAATTACCCGACCCAGTTGCAGCTGTGACAGATGGACAACTTGTGGGACAAGGGCTAGAACTCCAAAATCTGATACAACCTCTGGAAGTTCGAGTTGAAAGACTCAAGGAATATCTTATCGAGTGTAAGTTAGATGGGATTATTGAGGTCAGAGGAATTACAAAAAATGAAGACCTGCTTCCTGTCGAGAGAGATGCGACATTCCTAATGTATGAGGGACCTTGCTGTACTGAGATTCAGTCGGGGGCATTATATCTAAGGAAACAGAAACTTAGTGTTGAAGACAAAATCGAATTTCTTCTACCAGTTCGTGCTAATGATGGCGAAAAAATCGCATCTGCAAGAATCAGGAACGGTCAGATTGATAGATTCGGGAGAAAATTGCGAGGGACTACAGAGCCTCCTCGTCTTCTCCAGTTTGAAGGTCGTTCAGGATTAAGAACGCCAAAAGGAGATGTCTATGATGCTAGGGACGGTCCACCTGAGAAGCGTGTTGTGAAGAGGATCAAAGAAGAATCACCCAAACACGTGATTGCTGTTGGTGATGTAACTTCGGCTACAATTCTTGAGGAAGGTTACACACCGCAAGTGATGATAATTGACGGGATCACAAAGAGAGGACCGTACGAGAAAGAATTCAAGGCTCCAGAAGATATTCTCATATATAATCCAGCCGCAGTCATCTATCCTGAAGCTTGGTCAGCAATTGATACTGCAATTCACAATACGAAATCAACGTTAATCACTGTTGATGGAGAAGAGGACCTCCTTGGATTCCCTGCAGTTCTTTTAGCCCCAGAAGATTCAGTTGTAGTCTACGGTCAACCGGATCTTGGGATTATTTGGGTTCCAGTGACACCAGAGAACAAAATTCTTGCACGAGAGCTTCTTGAACAAATGCCCATAATCGAGTAGTCGTAGGATAGGTTATCCTAAAATTTATTGAAGACATCAGGTATCTTTTCTATGCAGTCAGTAGCAACCAGATGATCTCCTTTCTCACTTGCTGCAAGTTCACCTGCGAGTCCTGATACAAAAGCACCTGCGGCAGCAGCCTGAAAGGCACTGCCACCTCGGGAAAGAAGTGAAGCAATGATTCCAGTGAGGACATCCCCGGTACCTCCGACG
>JAEOSL010000201.1 GCA_016840385.1 Candidatus Thorarchaeota archaeon
CTTGCATACAGATTCTACTCCATCAGTGTACCTGCTAGTTCCTTAGCCGCCTCTTCAACTTTGCCTTCTCGATTCATAATCCTTCGGACAGTAGAACCGGTAAGGGTTCCAACAGAAACAGCTGCGGCTCGACACATTTCTTGGTGAATTTGTATATCAGTGACTGCCTGTGCATCACGTGCTCGGGTTTCGTCACTAGTACGTCTACCAGCAATCTTCTCTGAGTCAGCCTCTACAAGAACAACTGTCTTGGGCTGAATTGCTCGTACAACCCATTCTGGAAGTCCGATTAGGTATCCATTATTTGTTTGGATGAGTGTGTGTGTATCTACAATGACCTTTGCTGACTTTGATTTCTCAGCAATTGCTTCACCAGCTAGTTTCTGGTTTGCACGCTGTTGTGCAGTTGGCATCTTTCTCATTTCATCACGGTCTTTAATTTGACCATTTTTCACAGCAACTTCGAACATCTCAGTTCCAAAGTTAAGAACTAGTACTTCTTCGCCGTGCTGTTCCTTGACCAATTCCACTGCAGTATTAATCACTGTAGTTTTTCCAACGCCGGGTATACCTGTCACAATGACTACGTTTCTAGACTCACTCATCGGGTTGATTCACCTTTTCGAGGGTTTGGTCGGTCGGTCATAGGAGCTCGTTATAATTCCTTCTGTGCCTCGAAATTACCCAAGTTTTGCAAACCTGTCCAACATCCGACATATCACCAGGGCAATCCAGTACTTGTAGTTACTATCGCCCCCACCCTTCAGCATGTGCAAAGACCAGCTCCCATCCTCTTTTTGTTGTTCTACAAACCAATCAATCGCTTCACTGATGTTAGGGTGGTTTGATGAAAATCCGAACCTTGAAAGAGAATCTAGAGCTGAGAGGATATCAGTGAACCAGAAGGGGAATGTAATTCGTGTCCAATAGTCAGGTGCTTTGCGGTCTGTATAGTTATCAGCTTTGAATATTCGAGAAGCTAAGAGTTCACCTGCATGAAGTATGTCAGAATTTCCTAAGTAAGCAGAATGTGCTGCGAATGCACGAAGGACAACACCAGTCACCATATGCGAAGATGCCTTTTCACGACGAGGTTGAACTGGCTCATTCAGTGCTTTTACTTCACCCCATCGAAGATGCTCCGTACGTAGAGGAACTACCCACCCACCATCATCCTGACGAAGAGAAAGTAGCCATTGGAGACCTCGTTCTACCTGTTGTTCATTCTCAAATCCCGCTTTGATGAGAATTTCTAAGTATGCAGCAGTATAATTTGGGCTGTACTGGTCTAGATAGATTCCGCGGAAATCGCCCTCCTCGGTCTGACATGAGAAAAGAAAATCAGCTGCTTTCTGTATAGCCGGATGGTCCTTGTTCAGGAGATATTTCTCAACCAGGATACCGAGTTGTCTGAAGGTTTCAAGTTGTGTGTATCCAGATATCTCGCGAGGGTCCTCTTTCTTCTTGGGATACTTCCAGGATCCATCATCCTGTTGCTTCTTTAGAATCTTCAATACGGGAGGTAGTTCCCAAAGAAGCATAGGAGAACCGGGATCACCGCCTTTGAGGTCCCTTTGTACTTGGAATTGTAAAGCACTATCTGTAACATGATCAAACTGGAGCAATGGATCATATTTCAGAAATCGTCGCCAGTTCAAACATCTTCAGCTCCTGTTCACTGCCATATACAAATGAAAAGGTAAATGGATTTATGGGATTTGTTCATTAGTAGAACATACGGAGAGGAGTGTTTCAAATGATGTTACAAGTTAGTACTACTACACAACAGATGTTTGTTTTGAATTACCCACTCATTTTCTTAGTCGTGGTGGTTGTTGTTATCTTGTTATACAGATACATGAAGGGTCGATAGATCGAGTCTTCGATGGATGACAGCTGGTTAGAAAATGGGACTACAAATGACCAATAATTAGAAAAAAGAAGGAAAGAGGGGTCATAGAAGACCCCTTCATATTCTACAGGATACCTAACAGACCTGAGACGCCTTCGCCGCCCATGCCTGCCATCTGCTCCTTTGCAATTTGTTCATAATATTGTTTTATGATCGACACCATCAGCAATATCCCGGTTCCACTTGCCAGGGCTCCAAAGACATCCGCCGTAGCGGCGAGCACTCCGATGAGGAATCCTCCGAGTCCAGCGACAACTGGGATATAGCGCTCCAGTAATCGCTCCATGACTTTCTCGCTGGTTCGGAATCCAGGAACCATGTAACCGGAACCGAGTAGCTGTCGAGATACGTCTCTGGGGGCAATACCACTGATATCAACCCACACTTTCGAGAAGCCCCAGCAAAGGAGAATCATTAACGCTGAATACACGATAACGTGTATCCAGCCATCATATTCGAGTAGGAGGTTGAAAATCCCTTGCGGCGGCGTGATATACCGCGCCAACCCCGATTCGGCGATCATTCTCCCGGATGATTCATCCTTATAGAAAATCCCTATCCAACTCAAAAAGGGATTATCGCCATTCCGATTGAACGAACTCCATATCATCTGTCCAAAGAACAGAATGTTTGCATAGAGTGCCTGTGCAAGAATAACTGGAATGTTTGAAGTATAGAGGAGCTTGATCGGATATCTTGCCTTCATTCCTCGATACTTAGCATACTGTAACGGTATTTCCACCCGTACAGATTCCAACCAGATGACCGCTCCGAATATCACGAACGTGACTGCAAGCGCAAATATACTTGGCGAGTACGTGTCCCGTATGAGGAACCACGCCGCATCTACTGGAGGTCCATCTGCAGTTCCAATACCAAAGGCTCGCATGAGGTTGGAAATCATTGCTGAAACGATTCCCTTTGGAAGGCCTGTTGCGGTAGGATTTGTAGGGTCTGCACCAGCGTAACCAACTGGACCAACACCCTCAGTCTGGGTAAAGTCCAGCATGTTGAAGATAACCTGACCTGCAACATTGGTCATGATGAAGAGTGATACTCCAGAGCCAAGACCCCAACC
>JAEOSL010000202.1 GCA_016840385.1 Candidatus Thorarchaeota archaeon
TTCCCAGGTGACTTCAGTTCCACCTCCGTAGTGGATTGGAATGAAGCAGGCTGGCTGGATTCTTTGTAAAGCTGTTACTACCTCGTAACCAGCCATTGTCTGGCAACCAGGACCTAATGGTAAGAATGCAAGATCAATTTGTCCAGTCAAGTCATAGTATTCTAAGATATTCTTTGAGTCACCAGCATGGAATATAGTAAAATTACCGATGGTAATGATGAAGCTAGTCCAGTTTGCTTCAGAAGGATGACTGGCAGGGTTGGTATCAACAGGAAGTGTGTACATGTAAAATGCAGTGACGTTAATGTCACCGATCATAACTGTGTCTCCAGGTTCAACTCCTGTAGCCCCATATGCAGCACATTCTGCGGTCAAATTTGAGGGGAATATGAATTCTGTTGAAGCGGTTTCGATGATATCCAGCGATGAAGGATCATAATGGTCACCGTGTGAATGAGTAACCAGAACAATATCAGCGGGATAAGCTGCAAATGTACTATTCAGCAGATAGGGATCAATGTAGATACGGGTATCATTCGTTTCTATCATTACTCCAGCGTTTTCTAACAATGTGACATTGAGAGTTGAGGGAAGAATCACTGGATCAGAACCCTGAGCTGGAGCGTTAAGAAGTTGTACAGCCATTACAGCAGTAGCACCGACGCCAACGAGAAGAATAGCTATTATTGCGAAAGTTCTAACATTATTTTGTATTGGCATACTTTACCGTATAGTAGGAGAACGTAAATTAAAGGGAATGGTTAACGCAGCTTTTCGCTAATATTGAAAAAACACACATTATTTTGGTGGTCCTGCTCGAATCCGCTCTCGAAGGACATCTATGTCGGCTCTCATTCCATTAATGTCCTCAAGCCACCAAGTAACTCCTTTCTCTTTCCAGGGAGCGAGTATCGCCTCGTTCTTCTTATCATCATCAGATGTAGTCGCACCGCAAATTACAACGTCATAATCTTCAAGATTCCCTCTCTCGGTGCGAACAATATCAAGCACTGTATCAAGATCATTTGGGGTCACAGGCTCCGGCCATTGTGAATGAACAGGTGCAACACCATCATATCGAGCAGCTCTCCGGAAGGGAGCCTTGTGAGGTACTCCTCCACCAACCCATATAGGAATCCTGGGAGTTTGTTTAGGTTTAGGTAGAAAGGTCATCTCGTTCAATTGATAATGTTCACCTTTGAAAGAGAATGGTTCCCCAGACCATAGACCTGTGATAATGTCAAGACTCTCATCCAGTTGCTGAGCTCGTATCTTTGTATCAGTTTCTTCGCCAAAATACTCAAACTCAACATCAGGTGGAGCACCAATACCAACTCCGAGAATGAGTCTCCCTTTTGATAGATGGTCTAAGGTCAAAGCCTCTCGTGCTACTTTCCAAGGGCGTCGTCGTGGCAGTGGCGTAACGAGTGGACAGAGCGTTATCTTAGAAGTATTGCATGCGATAGCAGACAAAGCAATCCACGGATCTACGAAGGGAAGAACCATGTCTTCCTGCTTGAAGACAAGCACATGATCCCAGAGAGTGAACCCATCCCATCCAGCATCCTCAGCTTCGACTGCAGTTTCAATTAGAAAATCAATATCACCAAACCATCCGAAATTTGGTAAGTTAAGTCCGTACTTCATTTGAACACACAGGACTCTTTCGTTTGCTAACGGGGTTAAGGAATCTATTCTCGGAAACTTTGAGTGAGAATTAGTCTATTTCAACAATTTCAGAAGACTTCAGTTCTCTGCATCTGTTACCTCTTTATCCCACCATTCCTTACTCTCATCAGATCCAGTCCAATCAGAGGTTCCTTTGACTCTTGGAACATAGCGTAATATCGCCAGTCCTGCGATTAGCAGAATAGGAATTGGAACAGAAACTATTGCGGCTATGTATGGGTTTGATAGCCCTATAGGAATTATTGCTAGTCCAATAAGGAAGAATTGAAGTTCACCAAGAATTCCTGAAATTAGAACACGCTTTTTGGTTGTATGTCCTTGATAGTACTTGTAGACATAATAGACAAAGACGAACCTGAAAAACATGAATGGAAGCCCAACTAGGAAGAAGGTGAAACTGAGTGCGAAATCACCCAAGTATAACCCCATGATTTCCCAAGACATTCCAATAAGATAGATTGAGTTATAATAATCAGAAAGATAGATGTTCAGATTTGAAGGAGCAAATAACGCAATCAGAAAAAGAGATGCTATCAACACGATAAGACTTGGTTTCATTGAGCTGGTATCAGTAGCCTTTGGTGATTGAATCTGTTTGTGGAGAACGTATATTGAAATACCAATTACAATAATGAAGAGGAAAATATCTGCCACTAAAGGAAGCATAGTTGGTGTACCAGGTACAACATCAGTTGTCGTGTTAACTGTTGTCTGCATCTTTGAAACTCCTAGATGACTCGTCGTGTAAAATCTTAAAGATATTGACCTTTACGCTCCACTGGAATAGTGGTACGTCGTGAAATCCTCATGCTTATGAGCGAGTATCATCATAATGAATTCGGTCAGAAAGATGAATATGAATAAGTGGTTCGATCAGGGAAAACAAGCCATGATGGAGGGTCGTATTGAGAATGCAATTGAAGCCTTTGATAAATCGACTATTCAAGACCCATCTTCCTTCGATGCATGGTGGTCTCTTGCCAGTGCTTGCAATTTACTAGGAACGCAAATTGAGGGGGAAGGGGACTATGCCAGAGCCAATCTCTATAAAATCAAAGCAGCCTACTCATTTGATAGAGCAACCAGAGCAGATCCAAGTGATGAAAGGGTAACAAAGGCAGGAGCTTACGCAGATACTATCCGTGAGGCTCAAAAGAGCAAAAAGGAACAGGGACATTTCTGAGATTATCAAGATACATAATCGATTGCTGTTCAAAGGAAAAAGAATAGAGAAGAAGCCCAAGACTCGAAAGTCTCAAGCCTCTTTCATTTGTTCTATCTACGT
>JAEOSL010000128.1 GCA_016840385.1 Candidatus Thorarchaeota archaeon
ACTGATGCTGTTGTGTTAACTGTACCAATTGATATTCTATCAAACTTTGTGAAGATGAGTGACTTACCTAAGGAGTTCACAGAGAAGGCTGCAAAGTTCGAATATGTTCCATCCACTGTAGCATACTTCGGACTGAAGTCACGAATCTTGGACTTCAATGTAGGAGCTTTTGTCCCAGGTAAGAAGATCAACATTGTTGCTGAAGCTAAGAGAGTTTCAGGAGTTTTGGCTCCTATTGGAGAATCACTCTTGACAGTGACTGGAATTGATAAAGAACTTCTCAAGATGAGCGATGAAGAATCAACTCAAGAAATTCTTGAAGAGCTTGAGATTCTTATTCCAGGAGTGAAAGATAAGGTAACATGGAAGAAGAGCTGGAAGATTTGGAAATCAGTTCTTAAACAACCACCAGGAATTATGGATGATCGTCTGACAACCAATCGAACAGGTGTTGAAGGACTCTATGTCGCCGGCCCGCATGCGAACTGTGGAATGTATTACGCATCTATGGAAGCAGCTTCCAAATCAGGTATCGCTTGTGCTGGTGAGATGATCCAAGATCTGAAATAAATCTAGTATCAAATTGGTTGTGTCAAGGGTGTTGTTACCCTTGGCATAACTATATACTATACGCTACAAATAGTGGATTAGACAATTTCCTGTGGTGGGCAAAGAGATGACCAAACTGGATCTCATCGAAAAATACGGACAAGAAGATGAACCATATGTTTGTGCATCATGTGGAAATTGTACTCTTGTTTGTCCAGTTTTTCATGAACTGAAATGGGAATCTTATGGACCAAGAGGAAAACTTCATGTCGTCAAATCAATCATGGAAGGAGAAAGCGAATTCGGAAAAGATTTCGCTCACAAGATTTTCCTCTGTAACCTATGCGAACATTGTACTTCTGTTTGTACAACAGGCATTAGTCTAGATCGATTTTGGGAAGTTGCTCGAGCAGAAGTTCGAGAAAGAGGATTATTGCCAACTCCAGTAAAATTTGTTTTGAAATCAGTTAAAGAACGTGGAGACATCATGTGGATGGGCTCTGCAGATAGACTCCTGTGGATGGAAGATGTAGAAGAGCTTGTCAAAGGACGTGTTTTAAAAAAAGCAAAGGTTGCGTATTTTCTTGGCTGCAATGTTTCATTGAAGTCTCAGTTACATGATGTAGCTAAATCAATGGTCAAAATAATGGACTATGCTGGCATTGATTATACCTTACTTGGTGACAAAGAAGTTTGTTGTGGAGCACCATTGGGTTGGGCAGGAAATCTCAAAGACATTAATGAAATGGCTGAAAAGAATCTAGAAATTATTCGTGAACTAGGAGTTGAAACAGTAGTATTTAGCTGTCCTTCTTGTATTCTCACCTGGTCTGAATACAGCGAATCCCTGAAAGAAGATCACAACATTGAATTATTGACTGCATCACAATTCATCAGTCGCTTGATTCGAGAGAATCGACTTAGTTTTGAAGAACAACCTATGTTAACAGCAACTTTTCATGACCCCTGCATCTCAGCCAGGGTTTTGAAATCAACAGAAGAGCCGAGAGAAATCATGGACGAAATTCCGGGTTTATATCATGTTGAAATGAATCCTTCACGACAAAGCACAAGATGCTGTGGCTCTCATGGATTACTCGATATAGTAGATCCGGTTCTCGCTTCCAAAATTGCGGAGAATCGCCTGAGAGATGCGACAGTGACTCCAGCTACTCAGCTAGTTACCGAGTGTCCTCGATGTATTCTTGCTTTCGACCTAGCTAAATTCACTACTAACTACGAAATGAAAGTGCAGGACATTACGCAGCTTGTCGCAGAATCTTTGTTACCAAAAGAAGAAGGAGGTGACAAAGACCGCTGAAAATTGATGAGCAACGAATTGGTGATATTGTTGGAGCTGATAATGTATCAACTAATCCTGAAACATGCTTGATCTACTCAAAAGACGTAACAAGTCTTCCGGACATAGCACATCAGATTGTTAGTCCAAGATTTGACATTATCACTCAACCCGTGGATGTACTTTCACTTCAGAATCTGATTTGGTATGCATTAGACAATGGAATTCCAATTGTTCCTAGAGGACATGGAACCTCTGGGTGGGGAGGAGCTATTCCAACTAGAGGTGGTTTTTGCGTTGCTCTTTCAGGGATGACCGAGATATTGGTATTCAACGAGTTCGAATCTGCTGTGACTGTTGAAGCTGGTATTACGTGGGGAACTCTGCTTACATTCTTAGACCGACTTGGCTATACATTACCTGTATATCCTTCAAGTGCAACCGCGGCTACTGTGGGGGGTTTTATAGCAAGTGGAGGTCTCGGAATAGGTTCAACTCGCTATGGAGATATTCTAACACAAGTTCATGGGATTGAAGCTATCTTACCTAATGGGAAAATCGTGAGGCTTGGTCGATTATTACTAGATTCAGAGAATGACACACTTAAGGAAAAAGTAGAGGAAGGTAATGCATGGCTGAGCAAGCAGTTATCATCTGCTGGACTTGGTACTCCAGAGAAAGAAACAAAACTCTTCACAGGCACCTATGGCACACTTTGCATAATAACCAAAGTCACCCTGAAGACTATACCCAAGCTCCAGCTTATTCCTTTTGCATGTTCATTCAACAGCATTACTGATCTTGTGAAGGCAGCTACCAGAATCCTATCCGAAATCAAACCACATTTTTTGAGATTTCTAGCAGATAACTACACATCCAAATTAGTGGCCTTGAATGAGTATGAAAACGAGTGTGGCAAGTACGTCCTTTCAGGAGCTCTCCTTGACACAATATATCAAAACGAGGATGATATTGAGATAATAAAAACTGTTACAGCTGAGGAAAATGGAGAAGTCTTGGATGATAGGAGAGCTTGGTTCTATTGGGATGAACGTCTTTATACCTTGAGGATTAAACGGCATGGACCAAGTATTGTTCCTGCAGAGATGCTTGCTCCATTAGATATGGTTCCTCAGATACTCGAGAAGACAAAATCTGAACTTCGAAACTCCAAAGTCGCAATAGAAGGAATGCTCAGTAATGATGGGACTACTTCAGTGATGGTCTGGATCTTAGATGATGAACGGAAGAAGTTTTCATTTACAATTGGGTGGTATAGATCATTTCAGATTGCATCACTTGCAGAGCGGTTTGGTGGTCTTCCATATGCTGTAGGACTCTGGAATGGAAGACATGCAAAGAAATTCTATGGGGACAAATCGTACAAAGATCTCAAGGTTATGAAGAAGAAACTCGACCCAACTGATATTATGAATCCAGTCAAAGTCTTCGGAGGTAGAGTTACGATTGGTCGCGAATCAATGGTTGCAGGATTTCTGATAGGATTCATCGGAGCGTTCATGGCGGGTTTGATGATTCCAATTGGTCTTGATTGGTTAAGCCAATTTATGGACGTGAGTTTACTTCAATCAATCTATATTCCACCCTTACCAATTCTTGGATTATTGGCAGGATTGGTTGGGCTACTTGTAACTAGATTCATGACATTTAACCAAGCGCTTGCTATGGGCATCCCGCTTTTGAGAATCCTTAGTAAGATATTACGAAGATAGTTTCACATCAGTTTTTTTCAAGCAAAAGATTGAAGTAAGCGGGCATGATGCCTAATTGAATATTACAATCTAATATACAATCAAGAATATAATTTAACCAATATGCTCAAATACGAGACATATGTTTCAAAATGAAACGCGGCCTATATATTCTGAATGGTCATAGGTTCAATATGAAACCAAACTGGGATGGTAATAGAATGAAACGTAACCAATTAACAAAAATAGTTGTTGTTCTTAGCTTCTTATCACTGCTTATTGTTACAGCAGCTGGTTCAGCAGGAGCTTACGGCGGTCAAACAGACGAATGTGGAACCTCAGGCTGTCATGATACTCTAGGAACATTGACTATTGTTTCTAATTCAACGAGTGTAACTGCTACAACAGGAGAATCTTTTGTCTTGGTGATTCAAGCAGGAAATGGTGCAGAATGGATCAAAGTCATATCAGGATGGGAAGACAATGCTCAATTTTCGATCTCACAGCAAGAGATCGAGGATGATTCTGTCAATGACACTGATGTAGTAGTAGGAGCAATTTCTGTTGAACTTACATTCATCCCATTAGCCGCTGGCGATCATACAATTCGTATTTGGACTGCATCAGCTGATGATTATGCAACTTCGTTGGATATTGCGGTTACTGTAACTGGCGAAACAGTCACAACAACTACGACAACTACAGCAACAATAGATTTGCTAGAAACTTGGAGATTCATGATGATAACAGTACCAGTAGCAACAGGTGTAATCCTTCTGGTTCTGGGAATAGTGGTTTTCAAGAGGAACGAATAAAGTAGGTGATATGAATGGCAATACATCCAGTTTTTGTACACTTCCACACAGGAATTCTTTCAGCAGCAGCAGCAGTTGTTATGCTCAACTTATTGTTGCGAATAGCATTCAAGGATAGTATCAATACACCAGGTAGCAGATGGGCAAGAATCTTCCACCAAGCAGATGTTTACATCTATGTTGGATGCATCATAGGCTTTCTGGGTCTAATAGCAGGAGCCGTTACCGGATTTATGGAACCTGACTATCCAATGGCTGTTTTAGAGGCTTCACCAATTATGCGGTTCAAAATCCTCTGGTCAATCGTAACTTTAGAGATCTATCTCTTTCTAATAATTGTCCGAGCTAAACTTGGGGATCGTGTTTGGGTCAAACCCTCAACCTACATTCCCTACGCAACCCTGGTACTCATAGGTGGAGGACTCATGGTAATAATGGGAGCACTTGGAGGACTTGCAGTCTACAGTGAATCGATTATGGCACCATTATTCGATTGGATCGGACTACCCTGGCCGTGATGAGGAGATTCTACTATGACAAAACCCTTTGAACCACTCAAACTTGAGGGGCTCGATTTAGAACCCACAATATGTGCTAGATGTGGTTTCTGTACTTTCGTATGCCCAGCGTATCTTGATACTCTTTGGGATTCTCAATCACCAAGGGGCAAATTATTCCAGCTTGCGAAACTCATTAGAAGCAAAAAACCAATCCCAGCAGATTTTGCAGCCAGGATATTCAATTGCACCTTATGTGGTGCTTGTCAAGAAATTTGTCAGACAGATATTCCCTTATTGAGATTCTGGCAGCTCGTAAGACAAGAGATTGGAAATATCGAAGAATGGCCAGAAATTGTAAACTACATTGATGGCGCATTACAAGAAACCAACAACATCATGGAGATGGACCAGGAGGATAGAATGCTCTGGACCGACATGGTCGATGACCTTGTTGAAGGGAAAACAGGAATCAAAGCTGAAGTGGCATATTTTGCAGGTTGTAATATTTCCTTCAAAGGTACTCTTGCCCACATGGGTGAGAATACGGTCAAAATAATGACTGCCGCTGGGGTTGATTTCACAATCCTTGGAGAAGAGGAATATTGTTGTGGGAATCCATACTTCGTGGCAGGTGGTTTTGAGCAAGGTAAGGAATTAGCAAAACACAATCTCAAGAAGATGAGAGACCTTGGTGTGAAGACTGTAGTCTTCAACTGTCCAGGTTGCCATCGATCTTTTGCTGAAGAATATCCACACTTACTAGGTAAAGAAGCTACAGCGGGACTTGAATTCATTCCGTTCTCTGAGTTTGCTTTGAGACTACTCAATGAAGGGAAAATCAAGTTCACAAAGAACTATCCTCATGAAGTTGCATGGCATGATCCATGTGAACTTGGTCGACACCAGAATTACTACAATCCAGCTAGAGAAATTCTAGATGCGATTCCTGGATTGACCCTACTAGAAATGAAACACACGAAAAATAAGGCAAGATGCTGTGGTGGTGGAGGACTCCTCAAGGGAGTAAACCCAATGATGTCAGTGCGCATTTCTGGCAGACGCGTTGAAGAAGCCACTAAGGTAGGAGCCGAGTTCATGGCCAGTGAATGTCCATCATGTACAATGTCAATAAATGATGGAATTGAACATATAGCATCTGAGATGAAATTCAAGGACTTGTCCCAGATAGTAGTGGAGGCTCTTGGATTATAGGTTGTGAAGATATGATAGTAAAAGAACACTTTCAAAAACTTGCGGATATTGTTGGTGAAGACTTTTTCTCAACCGAAGAGTACATGACTCAACTATATTCACATGACATCTCTGCACTTCCCGGAATTGTCAATGATTTGCTCAATACTCATGGAGAAGCTGTAGCACAACCTACTACCACAGAAATCGTATCGAACATGCTCAAGTACTGTAAAGAGCATAATATCCAAGTAGTCCCTCGCGGACATGGAACATCTGGATATGGTGGGGCATTGCCAACTAGAGGTGGCCTGATCCTCGACATGACCAGACTCAATGGAATATACGACATCGACAAGGGTAGTATGACCATTGAAGTTGGTGCAGGTATCATATGGGGCAGACTAATCGAATATCTTGAAGACGAAGGACTTACAGTTGCTACATATCCATCAAGTGCACCTTCATGTACAGTTGGTGGCTGGGTCGCGGCTGGAGGTTGTGGAATTGGTAGCACCAAATTTGGTGGTATCAGAGAGCAAGTCGTAGAGATGGAAGTCGTCCTACCAAACGGTGAGATCATAAATACTATTGAAAAAATTGATGAGGTTTTCAAGGATGGATCCCCAGAACCTTTCTTCAAAGGGGATGATGATTTCTATTATCAAGCCGAAGTTCCGGAGCAGTCCGAGGGTGAATCCACATCACTATTTGTTGATAGTAATGGTGCTTTGGGAGTAATCACGAAGGTGACATTGAGAGTCATTCATCTTAACAAAATCAAACCTATGACATTATCGTTCCCAAACAAAGAACAAACAATAGGCGCAATGCAAGCCATCCTTAATTACACTAGACCCTTCTACATGCACTTCAAAACAGACCAGTTCTTTGGAATGCTAAAAGAGTTAGACAAAGCTCCAAACACAACAGGTGAGTGGTTGGTCTTATGTGCTCTTGAAGGAACAGACCAAGAGAACGAAACTGATGCAGCAAAAATCGCTGAGATAGTTACTATGTATCACGGCACTGTTGAGTCAGATGAGATAGGTCATCACGAGTGGGATGAACGCTTCTACCCCATGAGAGTAAAAAGATTGGGTCCAAGTGTGGCACCTTCTGAGGTATATGTTCCATTGGACAGAATGGTGGATTTCATTGAACACTGCAATAAGCATTTCAAAGGAGAGAAGATGGCCATGGAAGGAGCTGTCAATCATAAAAATGAAGTTGCAGTTTTAACATGGTTTTTGGATGATGAGCGTCGGAGAATTCCATTCATGTTTGGATGGTATAGGTCTCTTGATGTTATCAACATCGGTCTCAAGTATGGAGGTCGAGCTTATTCAATTGGAATGTGGAATGTCATGCATTCACGCACATTTTATGGAAAAGAAAACTATACTAAGATGGGACAAATGAAGCGGCGGACTGATCCGAAGGGCTACCTCAATTCTCACAAGGTATTCCCAGGACCATTGAATCTGAGTACTCGAATGGGTTTCCTCATTATGTTTATAGCTGCACTTACAGTTCCAATAGGTATAATGTTTGCATGGTGGTTAGTTCCAAGTATCATTCAAGGCTTTGTTCCTTGGGTTGTAGTAAATGATCTTGCAAGTTTCCTATTGTGGGCTATAGTTGGTGCAGTAATTGGTGGTATCGCGCAGGAGTTCATGAATATAATACCAATATCTGGGATGCTTTCATTGGGTACACCGTTCCTCAGATTAGGAAGGAAGATATTCCACTAGACTAGATTTGTCAAACCAAAAGCGTGTAGACAAACTAAAAAGCCAGCTAGAGGAACAGAGAAACAAAGAGAGGATTCAGATGTCAGCAAAAGCCATTCAGGTAGAAAATCTCACCCGTAGATATGGTTACAGGGTTGCATTGAGAAAGATATCACTTGATTTCTCTGAGAAAGGGATTCAGGGTCTCTTTGGTTCAAATGGAGCTGGGAAGACAACTCTCATGCGTGTTATATCCACCTTGCTGCGTCCTCACGGAGGAACAATCTCTGTTATGGGATTCGATCCACAAGAAGAACCAGAAGAGGTGAAGAAGTGTCTGGGTCTAGTAGGCGACAAACCGCTTCTATATGAAGAGCTAACAGGTATCGAAAATCTTCATTTCTATTCCAAGCTTTACGGATTACAGTCTGACTTCTTTGAAACTCAGGTTGAGGATTTATCCAAACGTTTTGCCATTAAGACATGGCTTGAAGAACCTGTGAAGAATCTATCAACGGGACTTAAGAAAAGACTAGATATTGTCCGAAGTCTAATTCATAACCCTGAACTACTGCTTCTGGACGAACCATTCAGCGGCTTGGATAAAGACACTACAGAGGTTTTTCAGGAATATCTTAATGAACACAGAAATACGAGAACAACAATTGTGACAACTCACAACCTAGCATTTGGAGCTGAGTTGTGTGACGAATTTGTTACTCTCAGGAAAGGAGTGGTAATTGGTCAGGGACCAATTTCTGAGTTTGATCAGACACTCTGAGGTGATATGATGACATCGGGTCTAAGTGCAGCAATAGCAATCGCAAAGAAAGACATCATCATTCAGTTGCGTAAGAAATTCGAAGTATTCTCAATGTTCCTGTTCGCTCTTATCGCGGTCTTATCATTCTCCTTTGCATTGGTTTCACAAGGATCAATACCAGAAGATGTTGGTAGTGCAATGTTGTGGGTTATTATATTCTTCATGGGAATGTTTGGCTTCGCACCGATTTTCCTTTCCGAATCTGAAACTGGGACATTACGTGGTCTCGCCACTGCGCCGATTCCCGCATGGTCAGTTTACGTTGGCAAAGTGATCTATGGCTTCGTTTTGATGGGTATGGTAGAGATCTTTCTAGTACCCATAATTTCTCTATTGTTTGGATTCTCTTTTCTAGATAATCTTCCACTTACAATTGCAGTACTGTGTGTGGGAACCTTGGATTTGGCCGCAGTAGGTGCAATGGCATCAGCCCTAACAATGCCTTCAGAAGCAAAAGCAACAGTATTCCCACTCGTATATTTCCCCACTGCAACATCAGGTCTAATCCTCCTCATCGAAATCACAAAGATCATTGTGTTGGGTCCAGGATTAATTCCAGTTATGTTACTATTTGAAATACTTCTAGCTCATTTAATAGCAATGTTGACACTATCCGCATCCGTATTCCACTTTGCACTTACACCCTGAATGGTAACCGTTAGCAAAACCTTCATATTGCAAGTCATAAGACAAGCAACAGTTCGAGTTGAATAGCCGTGAATAAAAACCGACTGATATTTTTCGGAATCACAGCAGCGATATCACTACTCTATGTCTACATGACATGGATCTTCGCCCCACCAGATGTTGTACTTGGAGAAAACATACGTATCTTCTTCCAGCATGTAGCTCCTGCACTAGTCGCATACGGACTATTTGGAGGGACACTGCTATGTGGATTGATGTACCTCTGGCAGGGAGATCTGAAATATGACATCATTGGAGCGGTATCAATTAAACTTGGATTGTTGTTCACTACTATAACATTGTTGAGTGGAATGATGTGGGCTGATGCAGCCTGGGGAACTCCATGGAATTGGGACCCTCGCGAAACAACC
>JAEOSL010000025.1 GCA_016840385.1 Candidatus Thorarchaeota archaeon
TATCATGTGGGATTGACATACCCTCCCAATCCAACCCTCAATCTGCAATCGTGGGTTTGTTTCATGTTGATAAAAAAACAACTCGAGGTGATAAAAGGCACACACAGGTACTTCTCAAGCTGCCAGGTTTCTTCTACATGTGCAGAGCGTGCTCAACAACAATCAACGATGCAGCATTGAATCCCCCAAAGAATCATGAAAAACTAGTAGAAACACTTCAAGAGAGTCCATGGATGGAATTCATCGAACTTGAAAAGTCAGGTCATGTGATACTACACGATGGACTGTTTAAGGAAAAACTGCAAGCTGCTAATACCGAAGCATGGTTCAAGACCAAGAAGAATCCCATGATCAAGCTAAAACAACTACTGTCAAAGGAGGAGTGAGACCAGGTATGACTGAAAGATCCTTCGAAGCGGCCCGACCATATCTTCTACCCAATGAAGATGTTGAGTTCATTTGTCGTATTCAGGATGGTTTCATTGTCCTGTCAAGTCGTCGCTTTGTTCTCTTGAAGGAAAAGAAAAATGATGTATATTCTATTGAGGAAGCAATCCCCCATAGCTGCATATCAGGCATCGAACAGAAGAAAATAGATCGATTCGAGGTTTTTGGTATTGTGTTGGACCAATATGGGCAACACACCAAAGAAACCCGATCCTTTGAAGTCAATGCACCTCGAAGTGAGAAAGGTGAAAGCAAGGATGCAGCCCAGAATCACTTTCAATCTACAATGAACAAGTGCTTTGGTGTTATTGAAAAGATTAGGAGCTCGGATACATCTACAGGTGATCTTTCTTACTTATCACAAATGCCTATGAGTCTGACCAGAAATGCTATTCTTGATCTGAACACCATACTCCGAGACCAACCTATCCCAGATGAGTTAGTCTTTGAAGCAGAGAAACTCCTGGGTAGTGAACCTTTCATCATTGAGGAATCTCTTAGAGATGATGATGATAAGGAAAATGGGGTTCTGTTTGCTGCTGGAAAACAGGGATACTATTGGATACAAGGTAAGAAACAAGGTCGGTTCATGTCCAACGTGATTGTGGATACTGTGGAGTGGGATAATGTCAGATGTATTGCACATCAGTGGCACCATGACCCTCCTTTGATCAATGTTACATTCTCATTAGTTCAAGGAGGTAAGGAAACCACAAAGGTCTACCAATGGTTTCCATTAGTTAATGACGACACTCGTCAATTCCCTTGGTTACTACAATCATTGAATGGTCCCTACATTTTCGAAGATATAGTATACAAATATTCAGGGAAATATATTCCCTGATCATTGAAATGATTGTGAAACCGGCTTCACAGACTTACAGCGCAGTATAGTATAGCAGATGTGGTTGCAAGTAGATCAATATTTTCAAGTTCGTCGCACAGTTCAATCCTTCTCTCCCACTCATCTTAACTTAGGATTCAGGAACTTGATGAACGATTTCAAGTTTCTTGGGTGCACGTAGAGTGCTGGAACCTTCTTTCTATACTCAGCGTATCCATTACCGAATCGCTCGATTAATTCACCCTCTTCGGTTCTGATATGAATCTTGAAGATGAGGTACACAATCAAACAGAATATAATTGAATAAACCGAGCATCTGAAGAAAACCGCAGCTCCGCCAAGAATTACAGCTCCCATATACACAGGATGGCGAACAATAGAGTATATCTCATGTTCTTGGACTTCGGACTCTTCAGGGAAGTAGAGATACACGACTGTCATGTAATCGATTCCGAAAGTCAGGACCGAACTACGAATTACGAGTAGTCCTACTATCACAAAGAATGCTGAGAAGATTAAGCGAATCCAGATATCTACCTGACCCGTTATACCCAAGAGTGGAAGAAGCGACTGTGAAAATTGGGTTGTCAGATCATTCACTGGAGATCCAGGTGGTAGTGATCGAATCGAGGTGAACGCGTGCAATATGACTGAAGGAATAATCATGACTCCCGTAAATCCTTTTGGAATCATTTTTTGGTATGCGAGGTTTCCGTATTCTGCTTTCATTTGTTCTCTCCGTGTCCACATGGATGCAACCATTCTAATGGCAATAGTTCCAATAATGAAACTACCAACCACAGGTAATATTGGCTCAAGCAGGAATAGAAAGTAGATACCGGGTAACAGACGAGGTAAGATATCAAAGAGAATGAGGAAGAGGTATGCTAGTATTGCTGCTACAAAACCTCTCAATAGGAGCAGAGCAACTTTATTTCCTGGATATCCTGGAGTCTTCTCCCGAAATTTATCAATTCCCTTGAGTTTCATGATAGAGTTTGGTATCCATCCCGACTATAAAATTTTCTCGGTGAGAAATTTCACATAACCGCAAAATCACGTACTCAATGGAAGCACGATTTCGAATTGGGCTCCTGAGTCCTTTTTCTTCGGCATCAATTCGATTGAACCACCAACTGCTTCTACGATTTTCTTGCTTAAATTGAGCCCGAGCCCTCCTCCTTCTTTTGTTGTGGTTCCTCTTTCGAATAGTCGGTCTCTAATATCGTCAGGCACTCCAGGTCCATTATCAGAAACTTCGATCCGGACTTGATTTTCGATAGCAGATAACTCGACTATAATCTCTGGTTTTTCTCCAGCATGCTGAGCTGCATTCCTAAAGAGGTTCTCAAACACCATTGGGAGCAACCTTCCCCCGTGAATCTTCACACCCTCTAATTCATCATCAACTCTTACTTGAATTTCCATTCCTATCTTTGCATCCGCAGATAATTTAGCAACCTCACGTATCATATTACCTAATGGCTCATCATGAAGAATCTGAGTTCTACTCACAGCACTAAGAAGATTGCTCATTCGGGTAGTAAGAGCTAATGATGAATCAAGAAACTCTTGAGCTTCTGCAGGGTCATCACTCATCACCATCTTCACAATTTCTAATGATCCTACTATTCCAGACAAATCATTGTTCAGGTCATGCCTAAGCAGTGAAGTGTAGATCTCAAGCTCTTTCTGTTGTAGTAGCCGCTCATACTCGTTTTGCTTTCTTTCAGTTATGTCGCGAATAATACCTACAGATCCCCACTCCTCTCCTAATCTGATTGTGGTAAGTGCTAACTCAACGGGAAACTCCGAACCATTCTTTCTAAGACCTGAAAGCTCTAGAACCTTTCCGATTGCTGCTCCTGTACCGGTTTGTTGGAACTTTTCAAAGCCTTTGCGATGAGCGTCTGAGTATTTTGAGGGAAGTATTATTTTATGCAGATTCTGACCCAGCATCTCTTCTTCTGAATGCCCAAAAATGCGTTCTGAAGCAGGGTTCCAGAATTGAATTCGCCCATCCGGATCAATCATGATTATTGCATCAAGGGCTGAGCGTGTAACTGCATTTAGTTTGGCGCTCTGCTGGAGTATCTCTTGATGAATACGCTTACGTTCAATGAATTGGCTCAAATCGATCGCTACATGATTGATTAGTGAAACCTCTTCTCCAAAGAATGGCCCCTCATCAGATTCGGGTCGCATTTGCAAATATCCGATTTCTAATAATCCCACACTCTTTCCAGAAACCGATATTTCTACAGATAATGTTGCTACCGGATTATTGTAATTTGAAGTTGAAACTTCATTCCCTTCTATTATAATGCGTCCGCAAGTAATCTCGGGAAATTGAAATCCTGCGCATACAACTGGCAGGATCTCCTTCAGAACAGTTTCCAGCGGTGTATCAATGTCCTTCATCAAGTCTGTTGCAGTTGAAACCACTGTGATTTCTTTCATTCTCTCTTGAAGTTCATATGACGTAGCTCTTAGGTTTTTTTCCATCTTCTTCTGATCAGTGATGTCGGAAATTACACCTATTGTTCCCTCTATTTCATTCTGATCATTTATTCGTGGAATTGCTGAAATATGAATATCCCGAGGTTCTCCATCCGCCCTGATCATGCGGATATCATATGAGGAACTTGTACCACTCATTCTCCGTCTTGTTTGCGATGTAATTATTGATGCGTATTTGGGGTCGACAAAATCTAGCAGATTCCGACCAATTAGGTCATTAGAATCAACACCAAGAATTTCGCCCATGGCTTTATTCGCCATCATTATTGTTTCTTTATCATCTCCGATAATGAGTCCTTCAGGTAGCACTTCAAGCAATGTGCGGTATCGCTCTTCAGATAGCCTCAGAGAAACTCCTGCCAGTTCACGTTCTGTAATATCCATGTTATATTCAATCATGTGCAGAAGCGAGCCATCTTTGTCAAGTATCGGAAATCCATGGACTTCAACTATTATAGGATTCCCCTCTTTGTCGTAGTGTGTGTGCTCAGTTACGAAAGGTTTCCAGCTTTCCTTAACTTTTTCAAGAGGACATGGATGTTCCACACTAGAGCAAGGTGAATCAGATTGGTGCGTAACTTTGTGACAGATTTGTTTTCCTGCTGCTAGATCTAAACCGCTAGCTGTGTTTGCCAAAACGATAGAATAATCAGCCGGGTTGATAACGTAAAACGGATGTGGAAGCGAATCGATCACTATTTTGAGAAATTCACTATCCTCTCTTGATTTCTGCTCCTTCAGCCGCAATGCATTTTCCATGTTCTTTCGTTCTGTGATATCATAGAAGCTTTCAATAATACAATCACGATCGTCGATTTTGATCTGCTTTGCAGTCTTTAGAATCTGTATGAGAATACCATCTTTTCTTCTGAGTGTTGTTTCAGATTTGTCCAGTGTTTTCCCCTTCGTAATCATTGGACAATCTATTCGCTCACGAACACACACAGTATCAAAACAAGGCATTCCAATAATTTCATCCTTAGTGTAACCCACCATTTCGCAAGCAGCGCCATTCAAATCAAGAATCTTTAGTGTTTCTGCATCAACAATGAAAATGCCCGTATGTAATGATTCGAGAATTAGACTTTCTTGTTTATCCATCAACGCATATTCCCTCCTTTTCCTTCATAGGGAGTCCTGAGCTAGCACAGGAGTAATGGAATGATACTGAATAACCACAAATTATCATATATTGCTTGTTCGTCGATGGTAAAATTAGGTGAATATTGTACGTTTTGAAGAGGATGGAGTTTGATAACTAAACCATACCATGCATATCCAGTTTCATTTTGTGTTTCTGGGTCAGAGTCTGCATCTTATTCGAATACCTCTGACTTTATTTATTTCCCTTGAGTTTCATAATGAAATCCAATATCAGTTGCAACTAAACAGTCTGTTTATTGAAAAGAAATAGGAGAGAGAGAAAGAACCTCTCTCTTCTGGATGATTCTATCTTTTACGCAAGATAACTAGAATAAGAACTACCGCCACAACTGCAACTCCACCAATGACAATCAAGAGAGTATTGTCACCAAGAGTTTGACCGGTACTCGTTGTTGTGGAAATCTGCCTTGTCAATTCAACATAGACTGTAGTTTCTGAACCCCAGGTCACGTTGTATACCCATGATGAAGTTGCACCATCACTCTTCAGAAGTTCTGAAGATTGAACATTACCTGGATTTGGTATGTCTTCTATTGTGTAATTGAATATCGACGAGTCCTGAACCATAATTGCTATTGGTGTGGCATCTGTAAATAATTGAGTTACGAGAACCCAGTTTCCAATTGGAAGAACCGTAATTGGAGCAAGTTTCAGAGTATGCATCCACAAACTATCCATGATTGAGTCATTTTCCCAATATGTGGAATAGTATCCAAAAATCATGTTGAATGTTGTTAACTGGGTTATACTTGTGATATCATCAGAAATACTTGGTATGTCATTGACAATCACATACATCTCTTCATCAAATTCTAGATCTAAGGTTGTATTGTGATATTCCACTTTCACATTATAGTTCAATCTATCATCTACCTCAAGTCCCCATTCTAGACCTTGGTTGTTAGCCGCAGTTACATTAGAGGCTTGAGAGAAGATGAGTAGAAACATCAATGAAATTCCAAATAATAGTTTCAAGTTATTATTGCCATTCATCATAATTCCCTCATTGTAATGAATATCACCACAACTACTAGCTTCTAATCAATATTGTTGTAATAATCATCCAGAACAATCTATCCTAATTATGGTTCATCCATCCATACATGACTTATGGACCCCTTTGTCTTTTTGAATCCGAGTTTTTCATAGAGTGCGATTGCTTGACGATTCGTAATGTCCACCTCAAGTACTAAATCTTTCATGCCATTCTGAGCCGCCTGAACAAGACTAGTCGTCATAAGCAATTTTGCTAGACCTCTTCGCCTGAAGTCCGGATGTATCCCAACTCCATTTACGAAACCGCCAATGCTGTAGATATTGATTTTCATGAAGCCAATTACCTGGTCACCTAAATACAGAAGGAGTGATGCTTCTTCTTCAATTGTTTTTGACCTGTCAAAGAAATCGTCAAAGTTCTCTCGACGTTGGTTCTCAGTCTGGTTAAGATATCGCTGATCTCCACTTGCAAGGAATGTTTTGTTATAGCAAGGCCATACCTCTTCATTATCAACTTCAACGATTGGTTTGAGAGAAAAGCCCTCAGGAATCTCCGGTTGTTCCAAGGTGGAGGTCGTCAAATCACAGACCATGTGACTCCATTCATTTCCCCTTCTCATTCCTCCCGCTTCATAGAACGGTCTTAACCGGTCATATGTTGACCTGATATCGTCCGTCAATTCCATCAAGAATATTTCTAGACGGTTCCTTCCAATTGCTTGAGTATGCTTGATACTCTCACTAACAAGGAGTATGAACACTTCTTCGTAGTTATCACCTGGAAGTACAAGAGGATTCCATCCATCAAGATATACCATTGATTCCGTATATGCGAAACATCCCGCCATTCCTACAAGTTTCCCTTCATTACGTGCGTATATGTAATGAAAAGTGGGGGCCTTGGTTGCACCATGGATGTATTTCTCAACTTCTTCTCTGTTCTTCCCACATCTCAATTGCTCATCAAGCTGTTCCTGGGCCTCCATCGTGAAATCGACAAGCTCGGGAATATCAATCTGTTCAGGTTTGAGAATTTCAATATCAATGGTCATTGTAAGACTTGGAATCAAAAGTATGTCAAAAGAATGATTTGGTTTACGTAAGATTTGTGACTAGCTACCTATTGAATGTCCAAAGATAGAAACGTTCTATAAGATGAAAAATACCGTTTGATAGTTGAGTTCAACGATGAAGTGGTTTGAAGTAGACTATGATGCAGATATAATCACAATTTCTAGAAGGAAATTCCTTTTTCTAAGGTCAGTTACAATCATATCATGGTCTCGAATCATTCGTATCTGCTTTCTAGCTGGGGATCACATCAAGTTTGACGAAGTATACATCTTCACAGATGAGCGTCCCGAGAGTTATGTTATTCCTTTGGACTCGCTTGGCGGGCTTCAGTTATGGGGCGAAATCATCGAGAGGGGTCTGTTCGATGCAGAGCTGGCAGTCAAGGCTGCTTCTGCTTCCAGTGACGAGCTACTTTGTTGGCCTCCAGAAAAAGAGTGAAAGAAGAGTTACCAATTATTGATATTTGGTATCCTTGCATCTGTTGTCAGGTTAAGACCAAGTTCTTTCAATGCAATCTCGCAACCCCTGTCTGTAAGATGCGTACTATGCATTTCGCATCCTTCCAAGTCCGTCAAGACATCAATACATTTTGCAGCATTGGGATTGAATACAGCACTAACAGCAAGAGCATCAAGGACTTCCTTCACATTGAGACTGGTATCTACAACGGATAGCTTTCCTTTGAGGTTCATTATACTCTCTATGATGATTGGCGAAAGAACGTCTATTTCATCAGGAATACCTGCCAAGCACTTGACAGCATTTAGGAATGCCGCAGATTCGGAATTAAGAATTCTCGACCGTTTTCCTGTGACAATCAGTGGTGCGCTATCTTCTGGTTGAATCTCTATGGCCGCCCCAGTATGCATCTCTCTTGGAATAGTGTGGGATATCTTCAAGCTTTCTTCCAAGGCTTCGTTTGCTCGAATTGCTACAACTCGATGTTCTGGTTTTGCATTCACAAGTTGCATAATTTTGTCCATTCGGTCGAGAGTATCATGAGTGACATTACCTTCGACAAAATCTCTCTGGTATTGATAGTACCTTCTGACAATCTCGTCAATACTAGCTTGTTGCACTATACTATCATCAACGATTCCCTCTTTGGCCATATTGACACCCATATCTGTTGGGCTCTTGATGTCCGCTAAAGGATCTCCAACAGGAGTGATCTTCTCGATGATTTTCTTGATTATCGTGAAGTTCTCAACATCTCTATTGTAATTAGTTACTTCGACACCATACGCCTCTTTGTGGTGGGAGTCAATACAGTTGTAGTCTCCAAGGTCTGCTGTAGCAGCTTCATATGCTATGTTCACCGGATGATTCACAGGAAGATTCCATATCGGGAAAGTTTCAAACTTCGCAAAATTGCTCGTTATGCCCTTCTTTCTATCATGATAAATCTGGCTCATGGCAAAGCTCATCTTTCCGCTACCGGGTCCTGGAGCAGTGACAATTATGATTTTCTTGCTAGTTTCTACATAGTCGAACTTTCCAAATCCCTCATCACTGACTACTTTGTCTACATCCGTGAGATAGTTAGGAATCTCATGAGTTGTGAAGACTCTGATTCCTCGGTTCTCAAGACGTTGTTTGAATTTATCAGAAGTGTGTTCTCCATTGTATCTACTGATAACAACTGCAGTTACATCTAGCCCAATCTGCTTCAGGTCATTGATATCCTTGAGAATTTGCTCATCATAAGTTAGACCAAAATCACGCCGAATCTTTCGTCCCTCGATTGCCTTCGCACTGATACAATGTATGATTTCCACATCGTCACCCAATTCCTTGAGCATCTGGACTTTAGTGTCAAGAGCAAAACCAGGAAGGACTCTTGCAGCATGATGGTCATATCGAAGTTTCCCTCCAAACTCAAGGTAAAGTTTGTCGAACTTGTTCACTCGTTCCATAATCCGTTTGATCTGGGCGGAGAGATATCGTGATGTATCAAATCCCTTTTTTCTAATCATGACGATCACATAGAAATTTGTGTTCAAGTAGTGGAAACCTGCAACGATACTTCGGATTAGGTTACTTTCATCTTTTAAGTCTTCAAAAAAAAGAGAATCGAGTTGGAATTTTCACGAAGTATATTTTCATTTTAGATACAGTAGGCGTCCTAGAATTTCATTGACAATAAATCTTGCTCAAGTTTGTTCAGTTGTTCATCGAAACGTTGGTTGAAATCAGTAAGAAGATCAAGATAACTCCCAAACCAAGCAGAAAACACTGTTACTACTTCTTTCAATTTTCTACTCTCTGGAGTAGATTTGACCTTCTCTGGCAGAGTCTTCCATTCTGATACTATATGGTCCACAATTGCTCCACTATGTACACTTTAGATTTAAAGGAGATAAAGCTAGATAGCCCCAGGAAACAACAAGTCTATAGTCATTCACACCACATATCTATCGTCGGTGATTCTACGATGAAAAAAGGAAAACGGAAGAGTGGGAAAAAACAGGTTGATGATTCTTATCAGCCTGGCAATATTGGCTCAATGGCTGGAACATTACCTTCAGTGAAAAAGAAGAAGAAGTGACGGCCTCATAGCACGAATGAGTGTTGTTTGCAGACGTGAGCAGGTATATAATCACATCAAATCTTGCTCGAATTGAAATGAGCGAAACTACGAAAAAATCTGGGCAGGTCCGCAGAAATATCCGTCTAGGTGATACTGTCGATGTTGTCCAAAAGCAGGATCAACGGACTGGAAAGCTCACTCGTGGCGTAGTGAAAGATATCCTTACAAACTCTCCAAGTCATCCTCATGGCATTAAGGTTCGATTGCAAACTGGTCAAGTAGGACGAGTTCAAGTGATTATTACACAATAGGGAATAGCGCAGCTGCCTTGAGTTCGTAATCTTTCGAGGTTTTATAGATTCGTTCAGTATAGACCAATCCTTCGTATTCACCTAGGACTAACACTCGGAGTGGGTATTGGCCCTCCTCCCTCATTGTTTGGATTATTCTATCCAGCGCCATCTCAGTATCCATTCGGACTTGAGGTTCTGAGAGTGCATCGAGCACTCCTTGAGGAGCTTCTTCGCCAAATTTGGTAATCACAAACACAAGCAATGCACCAATGAGGATAAGAAGTGCAATACCGACACCAATTGCAATGTACCTGAAGACTTCCTCGCTGACTATTCCACTCATGCTCAAAACCCATGCGATGAGAATAGTTGGGATTGCCGCAAGAGCTCCGAAGATTGTAATTATCATGAACCACTTCGACTTGGATGAAACCTCTGGTTCCAGCTTCTCGCTGATGGTTGAAGACCATGTCTTTGCTAAGTCCGAATCAATTCGCTTTAGGGTGTAGATTGCTGAACCAAAGCCAATAGTCAATAATTCTGCAAGTTCATCCGGTCGTGGGGGATCAGTGATACTACCAATATCTGCGTGACCTTGATGAACCATGTCAAGGAAATGAATCGCTCTCGACAATATTTTTCTGTTTATACCTCTAATTCCGTATTGGCCTTCGTTACTGATTGCTGACCTACCAGATAGTATGGTGAGAATAATCCCAACGAGCATCGGTAAGATCATGAATATGATGATAATCTCGATTGCTAATGACCCAAGGAGGATGACACTGATAACCATAGATATGATAGTTATAACGGCCCCTAGATACATAGGCACGAATATTCTACGTACTTCTTCAAACGACTTCTCCGGATAGACTCTCTGCACACCGTCTTCCACCAATGTTAGGAAATCTTCTTGTTTCGTCATTGAGTTACTTGTCCCTCAGACTTTACTATCTCTCGAAACTTAATGAACCTAATCACAGACAAACGTTGTAGAAACCACGTTTTCCTCTTACTCAATAAATTCGGCTACTCCGCGAACCAATACTGGAACGTTTTTTGCATCTCTCGATTCAAAGTGAACAACATGAGTCCCATCCTCATTGGTTCCTGCATCGTAAACCTCCGTCGTTAGAATCTGGTCCATGAGCAAAGGTCTTGAGAAGCGAACCTCCATGCTCTTCAGCCGACTCGGATCTCCATCTAGGAGTTCATCCACAAGCACTTGAGAAGCGAGAGCCATAGTGCATAATCCGTGAACAATAGCGCTGGGAAGTCCTACACTCCTAGCAATCTCATCACTAATATGAATTGGATTTTGGTCTCCAGACGCCTCCGCGTATCTTATACCTTGGTCGTCTGTGACTACGATTGCTTTCCTTGCAAGCACTTTCCCTTTCTCAATAACCTGAGTGCTCCCTGCAGGCTTGTCAACTCTTGCAGTCTTCTTTCCCCTGACCAATAATCGATACCCCATCTCAACTACTACGGTTTCTTCTCGTTTACAATGAATCTGCAGGTCCAAGATATCGTTTACTCCGCGTTGCTCCATGTTGATGATTTTTGCAGTGGTGTGGATCTCATCGCCCGAGCGAATAGCATCTCTCCATGACATCTTATGTCCTGCATGGACCACCCTTAGGATGTTAAGGTCCATCTCTTCTGAATCATCCACCAGCTGGCTAAGAATTGGGGGTAAGAACGTAACTGGGTAGAGCGGAGGTGGAATAAGTTCAGCATCCGCCTCAGTGTTTAGATAACGTGGGTTCTTCTCATTAGTTGCTAGAGCAAATTGTCGAATGCTTTCTGGTTCCACGATTTGTGGTCCAGTACTGTACTCTTTTCCAAGAAAATCTCGGTTCAGTTTCACAATCTCATCAGACAAGAAAGTGCCTCCTAATTTGTAATGATAACACCCGTTTTGATAACATCTGTGATTAGTCTATGTATTTCGCAAAAAAATAGACAGACAGACTCAGTGAATCTGTCTGCTCATCTGATATCTACCTAGGATGCTACCTTGGCTTTCTCAATCATCTTGGAAAAATTAGGTCTAGACAGATTTAGTGTATCATATGCCTTCTCAATATCACCCAATATCATATTACGCCTATCCAGTGGCCAGTCAAATACTTCATCAACAATTCCTTGGTAAATAGAAGTATCAACCTCTTTTGATACTAATGAACCCGCTTTAGCCCTTCCAATGTAAATGGCTTGTCGCTCTTTTTCTGTTCTCTTAGTAAGAGCTTCTGCAAGAGCACACTGGAATACGGATCTCCGTTTAGTATCAAGCTTGGACATACCTAAAACAATCCCCTTTACAGACTGAACTCTTTGTTCTTCAGGTTGAGAGGATATCATCTTTAATCTGTCAGCTAGCATTGCTTGCCGCTGCTCTGGTTTGGCATCGGCAATCGATTTCGTCATATTGTACGCATCAGTTTCTTTACTCATTTTAATAACCTTCTAATAAATTAGATAAATAGTGAAATAACTATAGTTAATTACTATATATGTGTATGTGCTTGTGACAATAAGTGAGAGAGAAATAGAGGAATACCAAAGCATCTTGTTCAAAGCAATCCACGATGATTGAAGCAAAGATGCTCAAACGCTCATTCAGATGTTTTAGTTCAGTCTTGAAGGATTTTCTTACCTTTCAGTATTATAGAGGTTGTAACTCCCGCTAGAATCCCATATACTAAACCATTCGTCAAGATTCGTGCAATATGGATAGATGACTCTCGGAGAGAGCTAGTTCCATTGTACAATAACTGTGATGCTGGCAGAATCTGATCAGGATAGAGGTATGTCAGACCTGCAGCTATCACAAACACAGCTATGAAGAATCCGAAAACTAGACTAAAATTCACGTGCGGCTTGTTTCGTACGAATTTCTCCTTGGACATGATGTTCACACTCATTAACTATTGTTATTTAATTATATGTCTAACGATGTGTCGTTAATTATGAATAATGGGAAGGAGAGGAAGATCCTCTCCCCGTATTACTTTCTACTTACCACACCCAGGTTCCAAAGAGTTGTAGTATCACTGCTTGACCCAAGACAAGCACCAACAGAATCATCTTGTCCCTTCGGCTCATGTTCGTCTTCTGAATGTATGTCATGACTGAAATCAGAAGGAATGGCAGGATGAACATACAAATCCTTGCAGTTTCTCCCTTCTTTGGAGCTCCTGTAAGAAAGAACAGACCCAAAGCAATGAGTGCAGCAAGGACAATGTTGTACTTCTTTGACGAGTCCACATCCAAGGCTGCTTCCTCACGTAGCATGACAAAACCTCGATACGCAAGTACTGAGAGGACCGGACCAAAGAAGATGACGATATCTAAGATGTCTTGAATCCTCGTTGTGAAATATTCGACAGGACTTGAGAAGAGCATTAAACCATTAGGGTTTTCCAATGAACTCGCATATAGGAAGGCGTTGATGTAGTTAAAACCAAGTGTGATTAGAAGCAGACCATAAACAGCTCCTACACATAGTGAGAGAATGAAGGGGTACTTGATAGACGTCAGTGCTGCTTTCAGCCGATCAACGTAACTATTTGTTTCAACCTCAGAATTAGCCTTCAGCATCTCATAGATGAAGAGGAAGAAAACCATGAAGACTGACAGAAAGGTGATGAAGGTCAACAGGAAGAGGCTAAGGAAAGTTCCCACGGCGGCAATCCTCCGGTCCGAGTGGAGATAGAAGTAGAGAACCCCAAGCACCAGTGTTGCCACAATAGCGTAGATGTTGGCCAAGTAGTAAACCTGGACTGCTGGAAGGATAAGGTAGAGGAGAGTCGCGTATCGTGCGTAGTCTTCATCAAAGAGCTGTTGGACGATTCCCCGGATAAAGAAAGCTGAGCCAACTGCTGCTACAACACAGAGACCAATAGCTATGAGATCTGGTGAACCTAAAACAATGTAGAGGAGGTATACAAAGAGAACTGCTCCAAGTGGTTGAGTCTTAGCATGTGTTGTCAGTACTGGCTGAAGTGCCTCATAGTTGCTGATGAAGTCAATGATACTATCTACTCTGACCATATCACCAAATATCTCGGTAGCTCCTCCAATTGTCTGTGTAATACCAATCTCCCAGCCGTGGATCAGGTTAGTGGCTATGATAAGAAGCACTCCAACTATGACTACCACGTAGATACTGGATCGGGCTCCTTTCTCTCTGTAGATGTATGTGACGAATAGTCCAAATGCAATCAAAATTGCAATACCAAATATCAGCTCAAGAAGCGACGGAAGCACTATTTGACCCCACAGCGGCCAGGGGTTCAGCGCTCCTAAACCAGTCCCACCTGCTGGTGGTTGTCCTGATGGACCGTCGGAAGGTGGACCACCTGGTGGTTGCATTCCTGCCGCGGGTCCTGTGAGGATGTAGTAGAGTGCAATGATAACAGCTATTCCGAACATCGTGAGAAGATACGCCTTGATATTATCCCTGCTCAATAGATCATGTGTGCCTGAATCGTTGTCCATGGTAGGCTCTTGAGTTGTCATGATATGAAAAAGAAAGTGGGAATAGTATATACTGATTTACCGAAATCACTCCTGATTATACCCAAATCTCTTCCGATTCATATCAGTCTAGACTGATGTATAGTAGTAGACCCAACCCGAAAGTTGCGAAGATGTCCGGAATCATTGCAAAGGGACCGAGACCCTGGGCGTGGTACCCGAATAGAATCTGAATTAGGGGATTTGAAGTGAGTGCGTACATCAAGAGGACTAGCATTACAACAATGAGTCCCAAGGTGAATTGAGACTTGACTTGACGATAGATACCCCGGTATATAAACATCAATGAGATAATGAATACGATATTCACCAATGAAACCATGGTCTTGACCTTCAGAAAGAAGTCCATTAGAACACGATCTGGTTGTGGAATTGGTGGAGGTGCTGTTTCGGGTGGTGGAAGTACCAGTGACGCAAGTACCAATCCTATGACTGCGACTACTATAGCTATTGCTACGACTGGTAGGATCACTGCTAGTTTCCTGTTATTCATCTCATCATTCTGTGTCATCATTTCCACCTATACCCTTTTGCCCAATTTGTTCCCAAATCTCCTTGAAGCTCTCGAAGTTTTCATCAATCTCACTGGATAGGAAAAAGACTGAACCGTACCCCTCACCCTGTTTTACGATAACTTCGTGCTTCATCAAGTAGTCAAGATGATGCCTGACTGTCTTGTAGTCAAGTTTCAACAATTCTGCCAGTTGATTGGCATTATACGGTCTCTTGTGTAGGAGATTGATGATTCTGGCACGGTTTACTCCACCACGTGTACCAGCAATCAACCACCAAAGAAGCCGTTTAGTATTTCGCCAATCAGTCGCGCTCATCTAATCAGTAGTAGACTACTCCGTCCTTATAGGTTGTCACTGCAGTTAGTGACTTCTGTTACTGCAAGCAGTAGATATTTGTGATAAGATACTTACATTCATAATCCGAGCAAGTGGGGATTGAAATGACGTATTCAAAGACACCATTGAAAGACAAATCCGTGAAAGACCTCGAGTTTCTGACAGGTCATTGGAAGGGCGAAACAGGAGAAGATATCGTTGAAGAATACTGGTTACCTGAAATGTACTCCAACAAAGCCTGTGTCTTTCGGTGGATCAAAAAGGGTGAAATCTACATTTATGAATTAGTTTCACTTGTTGAGCGAAACGACGAGATTCACATGTTACTCCGTCATTTCGATAAGGCATTCACCGCTTGGGAAGAGAAGGATGGTCCTAGGGACTTTGTTGTAACGAAAGTATCAGAAACTGAGGTCGTCTTTATCGATACCCAAAAACCCGATGGCGGATTTCTCAGATACAATACAAGCAAGAAGGATACACTCGAGTTCTTTGATCATGAACCTGATGGGACAGTCAATTTCTCACTCAAATTCAAGAAAGTACGATTATGAGCCATGATGAATCATTTCAACTATATACTCTTTTTTTCTAGGCTATACTCATAAGGAAAGAGCTCTAAAAGAGCGCGAGTGGATATGTCCGGACAATTTCAAATTAGACTCGATAATTCTTTTGTAGATATCTGTCTGATGCTCATCGAAAATAAGACGAAAGATATCTTTGATGATCTAATTGTTCACCCTGCCGCAATGAAGATTCATGCGCACGCAATCCGTTTTTCCAACACAACTGAGTCAATAGAGGTCTTTTGGAGAGAGATTGTTGACGAGTATTTCAATCAGGAGATGGGGGATCGTATTATCTCTGCAATTGAATTCTTAGAAGAGAATGAAGGTCTATTAGCATCATCAATAGATGAAGTCGCTGAATATCTTCCCAAGGACCTTCAGCTGGAGTGTAAACTATACACTATGGTAGGATATGATATCGGAATTGTGTCTGAGGGTTCAGTGTTCTTGAATATCGCTCATCCATTTTTCAAGGAGAACCCATGTGAATTAATTTTCATATCAATGCATGAGGTACATCATGTTGGATACGTCCATTATAATCCAACTTTTTCTTTTTCAGAGATCGAGAGGCTGTCAGATTTGAGAGATGCTGTTCGCTATCCAACTCATCTAGAGGGTCTTGCTGTTTATGCACCACTAAGAAAAAGAATAGAAACAGGATGTATTGTTCATGAAGACTATTCAGCACTGATGGATAAGGAAATAGCTGAACAGAGAATGATGCAGTACTTTGATTTGGTAACAGAGTTTGAAAGAATATCGGACAGGACTATAACAGATGACGATTTCGGAATATTTGACCCCATGAGTGAAAAAGGGAAACGCCTGTGGTATGTGACAGGCGCATACATGGCTAAGATGATCGATGAAAGGTTGGGTCGAAAGACGCTCAACGACACTGTTAGACAAGGACCAAGCAGTTTCTTTGATATTTACAATTCAGTTCGATGAATCACCGATGATACTACGTGGTGAGGAAGGCATGGCTGATTTCACGGTGGCTTCGGGTCTCTCGATTACCTTCGTAAAAAGCTATACGGTGATTATTGAAAAAGAATGAGGAAGAGAGGAATAACCTCTCTTGATTATTTTTTTAAACTACATCTGTTTCTATTTATCCTTGACAATTTTATCTACATTTCTGCATTTTGTCAGAACCTGCAATTTGGTCAAGGAATCGGGGATTATCACTGTCTTGGACTTCCTTATCTCGTCGACATATTTGTCAAACAACTCCCAATCAACATCATCACTGATGGTAAGGACTTTGATACCATTGAACCCAATGGGTCCACCTACAGACTCCAGTTCATCTCTTGTCAGGGTCAATTCATCCTGATCCTCGATAGTGAATCGTTTCTCACTTGTTTCCTCAAGAAAGATCCGCATAACTTGCGTCACCAGCTCTCCTATTGGAATACTTCTCCTTCGTGCTTCGGCTGAAAAGAGGCTATAGACGCTATCGTCTATACCTCGTATCGTTACATCAGTCACTTGATCACCCTCGCTTACATCTCATCCAAGACGATGCTTGGAGAATTCTTGATGAAACCAGCAATGGCCATCACTAGGGCTCCAAAGAGTATCACTGCAGTAGAGATGATGATCTCCAAGTTCAGTGGAATGATTCCCAAAAAGAAGAGCATCATGAAAGATCCAATGAATGTTATGAGAAATCCGAAAAAGAGGACCATCACCCACGCAGAGCTTGCTACCTCTATCTTCCGCTGTTGCTCATCGATCTCTTGGAATCTCTTACGCATTCGAATGCGTTCTTCATTATCATTATTGGTTAATTCGTCGGTTGTAATTGTTATCACCATTATCACCATACGCACCAAACGGTTATAAGTTTGCTGGTGGTTACAAATTTACATGTGGAGTTAAAAACAAGATTGGGGGAGCCTGATTGCTCCCCTGGAAAAAACTATATCTGTTTCATTTGGCGTTGGACGGGAATCCTAATCCTTGATACCCCACCAATCCGGAACCTCGTGGTCCAGCCAAACAGGGTCCGGAGTGATTCCATCCTCTGTGTCTTTTCCACGACTGTCATGGATCACACTGTTGAATGTTTCACTTATACTCACTGTCATGTCATCCTCCACTGACACCTGACATGCGAGGAAGACAGCGGGATGATCGAATTGAGTTGCACCAAACTTGATCTTCTTCTCAAAGCGGTCATGTTGCGCCTTAGTCTTTTTTGTTGGTACTCCCTTGTGAATGGTGACCCTGCAGGTAGTGCATTTGGCATTACCTCCGCATTCGTGGACTACTTCAGTTTCATGGTCGATAAGGGCCTTGAGGAGCTTTGTCCCCTTTTCTACTGTGATTTCCTTCTGGACTTCCATCATGAAATCGACAACTGTTACTATTGGCATAAACCTGAAACAAGTACATTCCTACTAAAATGGGTTGTGAGAGAGATTTTGTGATAGGGAATCATGTCCGACGGTCAAGTGTAAGATATACCTGTTCGATGAGCTACTGAAGCAGGTCTACCATATCATTTAGTTTTGAATCATCACCAACGAGCCTACGGACATTCCTGTGATTAAGCACCTCAATCTCTTCTGGAGTAGTCTTCCTTATTGAGGCAATTGTCTTCATTATGTCAGAAAGGACCTTCGAGGGTGGAGTGTAATTCTGTCCCTTCTCTAAGACATCGACTTCTAATATCAACAGGTCGTCATGAACCCGAGCAATTCTTTCTTCAAAGTATTCCCGTCTGTTTCCAGATAGGGCTCTTTCTGTTATCCCATAAGAAACATAGAACCCGTTGTCATTTAGTTCATCAATCATCTCGACAGGTCCACTGAAGGAGTGGAATATTCCCTTCTTGATACCGTAACTCTTCATGACCTCTAATCCCTTAGGTTCAAGTCCATTTCTGAAATGGCAATTCATTATCTTGTTTTGCTTCTCAGCTGCCTTGAGAAAAACCTCAAAGAGTGCATCCTGTTCTTCCGTGTTTGACTTGATCCTCTCACCTTCATGCAGTCCGATCTCTCCAAGCATCAGTGCATCATCGCACAATCGTGCTACTTCATCAAGTCTGTCCATATACTCATTAGCATACCATGGTAGAATCCCAAAAGAGGGAAAGATATACTCGGATTGCTTTGCGTAGTCCAGAGTCTTCTCATATGAAGGAGTATCACAGGTTTGCGCCCATGTCACAATCTTGTTTGCTGTGATGTCATCAATTGTTCGCTTACGAAGTTCATCGTCTGATAACCATGGTTCATCTAAATGTAAGTGAGTATCAATCATCAAATTCATCTCTCCTAACTATGTCATCAGACTCTAGAATGAACGAGTATCATTCTTTCGAACAACGCATGAATTCAGCTTTTACATAATTATTAATATCGAGAATCTAAGGTGAATCCATGCCGACTATTGATGTTAAGATTTGGAAAGGTGTATCTGAAGTTGCTGCGGAAAAAATCATCTCAGGAATTACGAATGTCTTTGTCGAATTAGGAATTCCAGAGCAAGCAGTCGAAGTAATTATTCATGAAATCCCAAAAGCTCACTGGGGAATTGGGGGAAAACCTGCTTCGAAGGTGATGGCAGACGCAAAGCCGCCTTAGAAACAACTGAGTAATATATCAAATCTTGTGTTTTTCCCTTTTTGAAACCTCAATTTGGGTTAACGAGCTAATTGATATCACCACCCGAATAGTACTTCTATTAGGTGAAATTGAAAATGGATAATCTTGGAAAAGATGATTGGTCTGCGGATGACCGAGTTCAGAGAATGATTAAACGATATCCTATGAGTTATCATAACCTCTTCTGGTCTGCTCTGCAACGGCTGGTTGGGTCAAAGCCGAAAGATGTAGTGGCGGACTTTGGTTGCGGTCCTGGTCTTCTGCTTGTGGACTTGGTCAAGAAGTTTCATGCAAAATTCGTGTATGGGTTAGATGATAGTGAGAACATGCTCAAGCAGGCTGCAAGATTCCTCAGTGAAACCATGTCTGATGAGCAGTTTACTCTTCAGAGAATTAATTTTGATGAATCCAAGATTATGCTAGACCCAGATACATTAGATTTTGCTTTTGCAGGACATATGTTCCATGAGATTGCTGATCCAAATGACCTCACCTCACAAGTATTTACAGCACTGAAATCAGGAGGACAGTTTGCCATCTTCGACTTTGTATCTGGAAATCTAGAGGGTTTTGTCAGACGCATGGTAAGTGCAGGAATGGATGCGGAACATGCGAGAACTCGTTATCCACATATGTGTAAACATTCAGTAGATGACCTTACTGACTTTCTATCCAAAGTTGGATTTTCGGATATTGCATTTGAAAAAACTGATGAGGATTCTCGCGCAGTTGTTGTGAGTGTCAAAAAGTGAAGCATTGTTCATCTCTACATCTTTCTCATATTTAATTTCAAAACTGCATCTGTTTCTCTTGTCGATAAACACCAAATTATGAAACATGAGTTCATATGCGCGATGACGTGGAATATATATATTCGAGCTGAAACGTTAATTGTTTCATTATTCTAACGAGGGAAAAAAATGGTAGAAAGCAGTTCCGCTCCGCTCAATCCAGAGCTAATCAAAAAGATTGCACTTGATGCCTACCCGGCTTTCGCTATGCTTGCTGGAGTGAATCTTAATCTGTTTGCTTTACTCAAAGGGAAAACAATGACTGCCCAGCAAATGGCTGACGCACTGGATGTACGGACTGACAAGCTTGAGCCTTTGCTCTATGCACTCGTCGCTGCAGGGCTGCTCAGTCTTATTGACGAGCGTTTCGAGAATACAATCGAATCAACACAGTACTTGATACCAGAAGGATCCAAATTCGTGAGAGACCATCCCTTTCTTAATCCCTTGATACTGTCATGGAATTTCCAAGCAGCTCTGAAGACTTCAGAAACTATTCGTATCGGAAAACCCCAGTTGCCATATGATTTCTCCAATAGGAGCGAAGAGGACTTGATGCAGGATTTCCAATGGACACAGCCTATTGCACTGAGAGCTGGTCGCGAGCTTGTTGCAAAGTACGATTTCTCATCCTTTCGGACACTGGTGGATATCGGAGGAGGTCCAGGTGGTCTTTCAATTGCAGCGACAGAGCAACTTCCTCACCTTCAAGCAACAGTTATGGACTTACCCACAGTCACGCCTGTCACAAAGCGATTCATTGAAGAAGCTGGTGCTACAAATCGAGTAGGAGTAGAAACTGTCGATGTTGTGACAGCGACATTGACCGGTTCATACGATGTCGCAGTTCTCAGAGCTCTCATCCAAGTACTCAAACCGGATCAAGCACGTCGCACACTCAAGAATGTCCACGCAATTGTAAAACCCGGTGGAATGATCTATGTCTTGGGGCACATTTTAGACAACTCCCGCATCTCACCATCCGAAGAAGTCTGGCACAAACTGAGCAGTATTAACTACTATGACGTTCCCGCTCCTTACACAGAGGAAGAGCATCGACGATGGCTAACTGAAGCAGGCTTCGTTAGAATCAGACGCGATATACTACCAAATTCTGACGGTATCATGATTGCCAAAAAATCCGCGGCTCCTTGAATTCCAAGTGACAAATCTGGACTATTTCTTCTGATTTCAGTTTGCTCTTCTATTGAGTGTGATAGATTCTGAAAAAAAAGGAGAGCTGATGGCTGACGAAAAACATCCCTAGATCTGAAACCTCTGACGGACCGAATCGGAAAAGAAGGAAAGACGGTTCCTCGGCACACATTTTAGTCCGGAAGAGTGCCATTCTGTATGTCAGGCAGCACCGATTTCTTTGAGAAAAATTACTCTGAACTCATGTTCACTGGTATTATGTTTCTGTTTTTCCTCCAGATTTTCTCCGATTTTGTGGAATCAACATACATCCTCCTTCTCATGACATTGTCATTGAACCAGAATATGCTCGTTCTGCTGTTCATGTTTTCACCTATCATTTTCCTTTTTTTCAGAAGGTCCATCCCTGACAAACTTGTGGTTGTTGCTGGAGGGGTCATGATTGCATGCAGGATTGTTGAGCCGCTCTTTGATACTGTAACGAGAATGTTATTGTCAGGACTTGGTGTTGGCTGCTTCTTCATCCTATTTCCTGCTCTCTTGCTGTTTGTGAGGTCTGATGATAAGAACCAACGAGTCCTTACATTTGGAATCGGCTTTTCTACAGCCTTAGCAGCATCTATCTTACTGAGGACGCTGAACTTCACTATCGATCTTTCTACATATGGATGGGGTCAAGCGATTGGATGGGTTTTGGCTGCAATAGGATTTTTCATGCTGATGGGCTTTTCAAAGAAAATGCATACCGCAAATCCTCTGTCTGGGATTGAAGTATCATCACCTGCACCCCAGCGATTGCGAAAGCGGACGCTAGCAGGAATCACCTTTGGATTGACAAGCATTCTCTTCTTTGTTAGTTTTGCTTTCTGTAGTCCTGCAGTAATCTCAAGGTGGACCGAAAGCAGCTATGTGGCTGTTGTTTCTGGTGTAGCACTGATGACCGCCCTATTTACTCTCATTTTGCTATACCGACCACAACTCATTAGCAAATTGGCTCCGCAAGTTATTTTCATTTGGAATCTCATATTTGTGGCTTTGTTTGTCTTGACAGTCTATGTTAATCAAATTCCTTTTCCAAATTCCCCCGCAACATATCCAATAATAGTGCCCATAACATCATTTTTGCTTCATGTACCGCTGTACCTGATGATAGCTGCATTCCCAATCATTCTGATCGATTTCATGCTCCTTTCTCACAAGATGGCAAGTCTTGAGTTGGTCCCAGCATCAAGAGCTGCAGGCGTAGTGTTCACATTGGGGGGAGGATTATACATGCTTATCCTGTTGTTCACATTGATACTCACCTCTGTCTGGGGATTCGTTCCAGTGATTGGCGCGTTGCTCAGAGACATGTTCTGGTTCATCATTCTCATTGCAGGGATTGTACTTCTACTAACTATCTACAAAACAAAAGACAACATACCCTCTTTCGAAACAGCTGGCAAACTCCCTCGAACAGAAATTATAGTTGCAGGTCTTATGATAATCATGTTTCTCGGAACTCTCACTGGATCAATAGTATTCGAGGCTCATCCAGTGGCACCATCGGGTGATGCAGTCTCTGTGAGACTCCTGACTTACAATATTGCGCAAGGAATGAACGATGCTGATGTCAAGAACTACGATGGCCAGCTAGAGCTCATAAGAGGTTTCAATGCTGATATCATCGGCCTCCAGGAAACAAGTAAGATAGCAGGAAACAGTGATGTCGTAAGATACTTCGCAGACAAACTGAACCTCTATTCGTACTTCGGACCCAAGGGAGTCACAGGTACAACTGGGGTTGCTCTACTGTCAAAGTATCCTATTGAGAATCCCCGAACAATCTATCATTATACCGAAAATGTTGATCACAAGCAGACAGCCACCATCCAAGCTGAGATCACGGTAGGGGCGAAAACATTCACGGTCTATGTAACACATACCTATGGACGAACATCAACCAAGATGATTCTAATGAATGACATTCTAGACGAGTCCAGTGGGAAAAGTGATGTGATTTTCATGGGTGATTTCAATTTTAGCCCGAACACCGAACCATACAACCTCACAACCTCCGTTCTAGATGACTCATGGTGGGTTAAATGGCCAACAGGAGTAAATGGTCTAGGAGAAAACAACAGCAGGCAGATTGACCATATTTTCCTCTCTCCAGGAACATCCGTTTCGGATTGCCTATATGTCACAGACCCACAATCAGATCATCCCGCTTACTGGGCGGATATCCAATGGTAAATTGAAACTTCTATGAATAGTCTGGTCCAGTAATCTCACGTGCCATGATGATCTTAGAGTAATTTCTGCAAATTACTCAAACATATATTCACTAGGATAGGAAATACTTTAACTTCCAGAATAGTGCCATGGGTATGAATCTGACTTCCTCTTTCATTCAATCCTATCTCGAGCAATTTGAGAAGATTATTTTAGATGACAACGCAGAACGTGCGTCTCTCAGCTCTTCATTCTGGAACAATGTTGAGGAACAAGAGTATCCCCTCAAAGAACTGTATGAGGGTGATAAAATGCATGATGCTTCTTTGTACGAGTTAGTTACCTTCCTATATCGATCAAATGATGACCTCGATAATGTATTCATGCTCGCAGAGTTTAATCATGTTACACCTCAAGAATATCTGTTTGAACATATCAAGGGTACGGATATCTACTACAAGTCATTTATTCTCCCCAAAAATGCGCAAGCAGAATACAGAATTATTGAAAATGACAAGTTAGGGGGAATCTTTGCAGGAGCCAAGTACAACGGTCGCTATGATTCATTGAAAACTAATCCAGATCCCCTATCTCCACACCTGCAGATAATTGCTGATGGTTCTGGTCCAGGGCAGGATCTAATCGTTGCCCATCTTAGAGCACATGCACCTCATATCAAGGAACTCCTCAAACCGGTGGAGATGGGAGGTCAGGTAACTCCCCATGAAATAACCAGTGATATACTGGGATATTCAAGAAGCATCTATGTCTATACTCCCCCCAAGTATAATCCCTTGGAGAAATATCCCTGTATTGTGCTCTTTGATGGCAAGGTGGCTCTCAAGTATGGAAAGGTCAATACTATTCTAGACAATCTAATTGAAACCAAAAGAATCAAACCGGTAATTGCGATTTTTGTTGATTCGGGAGTGAAAGATGGTCAGACCACCCGGTACGAGGAATTAACACTCAATCACGATTTTGCCAAATCCATGGTCAACGATGTCATTCCTTTTGTCAATAATCAGTATCCGCTGAGTGAGAGCAATGCAGATTATGCCATCTCAGGTTCTAGTTATGGCGGCCTGGCAGCCATCTATGTAGCATTTGAGTATCCAGACAAGTTCAAACATGTGCTGTCCCTTTCAGGATCGGTTCATTATGGCAAAGATGATGCGCATGAATTACTGATCAAGAAAATTGCCTTTGCAGAATCCAGAGATATTGTGCTGAAACTCTATGTGGGAAAACTTGAGGGAGAATATCACTGGAATTCGCCTACTTGGGCTAATCAATTAGTTAGTCACCGTCATTTTGAAACTATCCTGAAAATGAAAGGATATGATTTCACCTACCAGGAATATGCGGGTGATCATGGGTATGCTGCATGGCTTGAACCTCTTGTTGAGGGACTTACCGGAATTTTCAAAGTCTGAGTAGTGAGCGAACATAATCAACAAGCTCTATTTCTTGAAACGAAAGAGTAAGTGAGAGAGGAAGACCCTCTCTCCATTATTCTTTCTATTCTGACCTCAATTGTCTAAGGTTGAATGCCAAGATACGCAATGTAGATAATCAAAGTAGCAATGATCACCAATAGGAGCCATCTGAATCTATGATACAGTGATCTCAATCCAGCAGTAGATGGCTTTATTCCAACATCTTTTGAAGTATTCCGGATATTGACCTTTAATCTTGCATCAGAAATGTCGCTAACTGGGACCTCTATTATTTGACTGTACGAACCACTGAGGTCATCATTCATTGTACCCACTAGCTGACCAATCGACGGAGTCAAGTGGATTGCTGAATCATAACCGGGTCCAAGGTGATTACCATACTTGTCTCTAGGTGTTAAATCCACTCTGATCTTTTGAAGGCCTTTAGTGATAGTTACTGGTGTGAGTTTGATGTCAGAATGCTCTGGTGAGAAAATCGCACGTAGATGCCTTCTCACTTTGGCTTCTCGTGTGAATTTGATTCCTTTAGGAGTGGTTCCACTCACCTTGATGTCAAAAGTGTAAAGGCCCTCTATTTTGGTATTTGAAAAGGAGTTGGTATAGATGCCATCGTTTGCCTTCTTATCGCCATGCAATTGCAAGGAACCAGCTTTAATAATACCGGGATATTTGATTTTCAGGATCTTGGTCATGTAGATTGTTTTTCGATGTAATGCTGATAACAATTCATCGCCATGTTTCTGATCAATACCTTTAAGCTCCTTTTCAGAAACTTTGATACCCGCATACCAGTTTCCCAAGCTCTTTTCGGGTGTTTCGACACTGACCATTACATCTTTGAGTCCAGCTACTGGACTATCTTTTGCATAGACATGAGCCTGAATCATCAGTTCTTCACCAGTGATTAATTCGAGTGCAATAATCTTAGATTCTAATTTCAGGTCTGAGTCAACTAGAATACTATATTGATACTTCTCTGACTCACCTTCATTGAGGTCCGATGCATCGATTTCAATACGCCAAGGAGTAGTCCCCACCTTGTCTTTTATTTGCAGAAATTCTTTGTCCACAGTAAGAATGGTATGTCCCGCCCCCTTGCTGAGTTGGACTCCAGTTCCACTGGTCGGGACTTGTATACCGTCTGAAGAGAAGACTCGGAGGATCAGCTTATCTGTCTGTGATGACACCCAACCGAGAAATAAAGACACCTTCTTATCATATTCGCAGATATTTACCTCACGTCTGAAAATTGCCCCCTTTTTTATGACTCCGAATGGTTCAATTATGAAGCCTAGACCGAGTCCTTCGGCAAGGATCTTAGTGTATGCAGCTTGAAGTCCAGTCAGAGGATCCCAGTCTCCAGGCTCAAAACCTGCAACTGTAACTGGGTAGTACTCCCCTCCAGTTCCGTGTGCCAGTTCAGTGAGTAAATCGGAATCCCAATCTCCTGGTTTACCAAAACCTATTGTATAGACTTTTATCGCTCCTAATTTCGTGATTATATCCCTCACCTCAGGACCAAACGCACCAATAGTTGTTGGGCAATTATGATATCCATCAGTGAGAAGCACAATTGCGCGTTGAAGGCCCGGCCCACATATATCAATAGCATTTTCAATTCCTGCTAGTAATGGTGTACTCCCATTACCTTCGATGTCGTCAATCAAGACCGTGGTATCCATATTTGCATTCAAATCATCAATAATCCCTTGAATTACGGTCGCAGTGCCTTGAGAACAAGGCCTTACTGTATGTCCATTACAGGTGCCCACCCATGGATGCTCAGGAAAGGATCCAATCCCAAGGTATGCATCTCCCGAATGGAGAGCTTTCATTTGTCCAAGAAATGGTAGGATAGCTTTTCTTACCAAATTCAAACGACTTACTTCTGGTGGAACATCCCAATTTCCTAGGTAATCCCATGACATACTCCCCGATGTGTCAAACAGCAGCACCAATCTGGAAGTTGGTGGCGCAATACCCGTTCCAGTGAGAGGAATCTCCAATCCAGTGAGAGGATCTACATTCTCTGCATTAGAGCGAATTGTGAGTTTATCGTCATACTGTATGTCAATCAAAGGTTTGAATACTATCTGTAAGGTGTAGATATCTCCATCAGCAATAACTGTAGGTGGTGCATTCATCGTAAACTCTGGTAAGTTAGGACCGACAAAATCTGTTATTACTAATTCACTATTCCCATTATTTGAAAGGACAATGGCGATGGTGTCTGAAGAGATTCCCACATCGGTTGGTGGAAAATCTGCACGTGGGGGAGCCGCAGAAATCTCAGCATATGAATGAGAGTGTTTGGCTTCAAAGATACATTCCACATCTTCACCAGATGCATATCTGATCACGAGCTTTCCTTGGTACGTCTTTTCTATACCTCTTGTAGTATCTAATACTGGTCTAAAGACGCAATTGACAGTACACGTTCCGCGAGCAGATACTGTGTGTTCCGTAAGCGATGAAATCTCATCTTGAGCTGTTGGAAGTCGAAAGACATCCGAATCAACAGTTGTGGTTTCAATACTGATAGCGCAATCAATATTGTTGGTCCAACACTTGTTGTCGAAGACAATATTGAAGTTCAATTCCTCAGGTGGGTCCGTAGAGCCATCGGCCTGACCAACATACCCTACATCAATGCACTGGATACATGGTGGTGGGTTCTCGAAACAATTTCCGGTCGGATGTGTGAAGATATCATAATCACTATAGAGAAACAAATCTAGTAAAACGCTATCATCATGGTCGGTTTTTATTACAATCTCTTTGATTCCGTCATTAAAATCTGAGAATGAATAAAAAGGAGCGACATCGGTACAAGGTTCGATAGGATCGCCTACAACAAATGTCCCTTCATCATATGTCTCTAATGCTTTTTGACCAAGATCCCGAAAGGCCTGGATTGTCAGATCAGTTCCGGTGCCGCCATGTGTGAATTTAAGTTGTACTGAGGGAACTGATTTGTAAGATTCGGGATCCCAACTAGTTGGATCTTGATCTGCATCATAGCTTGCTCTATCCACAAATTGAATCTTAAACCAGCAAAATTCCAGAAGAGTCTTTTCTGCATCTCCACAGTTGTCCTCATTTGCTGTTAGTGTAAAATGGTTTTCAGGAATTTCAGGATTTACAGTACTTTCTATATACTGGGTTGTACCAGAAAACGTGGAAAATACTATAGCAAAATCATCCGTAAGTATCACTGTCCATTTTGTTGAACAAAACGGTCCCGACGAAACGGGTGAGGTATTTATTAAATCAGCCATTTTTTTCAATTCTCCATTTTATTTTCATATTTCATTTCACTGGTTGAAGACCAAGCTTTCGGAATCTCCTCCTTTTCCGCCATCCTTTACCTCCCCTATATCCTCCATAAAGGATACCAACGCCTCCAGCTATCTCAATTCCGAACAATACTAATCCTGGAATATCAACTGAATTGGCGACCACATACGAACTAAGAGAAGAAACTCCCCAGTTGCCCAAAGCGTCTCTGGCATGAATTCTATATTGAACAGTTACTCCAACAGCTTGCTTCAGGATGATTCCAGTCCACTCTGTGCCTGTTGACTGAATCATTGTCACGTTCGTCCAAGTACTTCCGTCATCAATAGAATATTGTAACGTTGCATTTGTTATTTCGTTTTCATCTATGATAGTAGCAGTGACAACTACATCATCGAGCTCATTGGGTGCTGGTGGACTCCGTATCAAAGCTATTTCTGGAGGATCTGTTTCTTCAATTTCTGCAACAACTGTAACAATTACCGTATCTGAAGTATGGTGCCCTTCAGTGTCCCATACTGTAAGAGTGTAACTATAGACATCAATTGAAAGACCAATGAGGTCCCATTCTATGTCTGAACCATCCCATCCTCCTGACCATGCTACGACTCCATCCTTATGGAGCACGAAAGATGCTGGATTAGGATCATAGGGATGCCATATGATACTTCGTCCTGCAGCCCCAACTGCAAACTCAATGTCTGATGGATGATCGATTGTTGGAGGTGTTGTATCTACAACAGTTATGTATACAGTGTCTGTCACTTCATTACCATAGTAGTCTCTGACTGTTATTGTGTGAACATAGATTCCAATAGAAAGTCCATCAACATTCACATGTATTGTTCCATTGGTCCAAGAAGTCCAGTCAACAGTTGTGCCATTCCCATCAACACGGTATTCACCAGGATTAACATCACCCACAGTCCAGTTGATCTGATTTCCTGTATCTTCTACCCCATATTGAAAGTCACTGGGTGAGTTGAGGTCAGGAAATGTGTTGTCTACCACTGTGACGAAGACAGTATCTATGGCATATTTTCCATAATCATCCATTACAGTAATTGTGAAGTTGTATATTCCCACATGCAATCCATCGACATTAAAAGGAATTGTTCCATTGGTCCAAGAAGTCCAGTCAATTGTTGTGCCATTCCCATCTATTCGATATTCCTCAGGGTTGAGATCACCTACAGTCCAGACAATTTGATGTCCGGTGTATCCTGCCTTATAGGTGAAATCAGAAGGAGAGTCTAGATCGGGAGGTGTTGTGTCTTCCACGATGACAAACACAGTATCACTTGCTTTGTTGTCCCACTCATCAAACACAGTGATTGTGTAGTTATACACTCCTGAAGGCTGTCCATCCACATCAACGACAATCGTACCATTTGACCAAGCTGTCCAATCTACAGTGGAACCATTTCCATCCACACGATATAGATGAGGCGTCATGTCTCCAGCTGTCCAAGTGATCTCGTTTCCAGTGGTTCCCTGTTCATATGGGACGTCTGCAGGCCAATCCAAATCTGGATTGGTGTTGTCTTCACTCAGCTTAAGTACAAACACATCCCCGGAAGTTGTACCATCTCCAGTTGCATTGAGGGCATTCTTCGTGGGGAAGTCAATAGATTTGGTTTCGCCAGTGATATAGGCATTGTTCGAACTATCAATTGTAATCCCATAACCATAATCTTGGTAACTCCCAGAAACATAAGTTGAGTAGAGTAGACTACCACCATCTGACGACAACTTGAAAACAAAGACATCATTGTAACTTGTACTAGTATCCCCAGTTTCATTGAATGAGTATAAAGTAGGGAAGTCAGTAGAGCTAGTTTGTCCTATTACTACAACGTTATTTGAACTATCAATTGCTAGATCGTGACCTTTATCGTTGTGACTTCCTGAAACATAAGTTGAATAGAGTAAATCATCACCACCAGATGATAATTTGAAGACAATAACATCGGAGTGGGAAGTTGTACCATCTCCAGTAGTGTTGTAGGCGTTCACAATGGGGAAGTCAGCGGACAAGGAGAATCCTGTGACATAAGCATTTCCTGAGCTATCTACTGCAATTGCATTGCCTTCATCATTGTTACTCCCGCCCACATATGTTGAATAGTATAATGCACCAGATGGGTTGAACTTGCAAACAAACGCATCTTTTGTGAATGTACTACCATCTCCCGTAGCATTATACGCATTATCATTGGGGAAGTCAATTGAGTAGGTAGACCCGGTGATAAAAGCATTATACGAGCTGTCGACTGCAATCCCAATGCCCACATCATCATAACTTCCAGAGATATAAGTTGAGTAGATTAGATTGTCACCAGCAGGATTCAGTCTGAACACAAATGCATCTCCTTTCAAGGTACTTCCATCTCCAGTAGTATTGTAAGCATTAAGGGTGGTATTGAAGTCCGTTGAGCGGGTGTACCCTGTCACATAGGTACAATTCAAGCTGTCAAGAGCTATATCATAGCCATAATCATTATTACTACCAGATACATAGGTGGAGTAAAGCAGACTACCACCATCTGAAGACAGCTTGAAGACAAATACATCGAAGTAACCAGTACTATCATCTCCTACTGCATCGTAGGCGTTGACTGTAGGGAAGTCGATTGACGACGTGTAGCCCGTGACATAGGCATTTCCTGAGCTATCTACTGCAATCGCATAGCCAATATCATTATGACTGCCTGAAACATAAGTGGAGTATAAGAGGGTGCTACCATCTGAAGATAACTTGAAAACAAAGACGTCTTTGAAGCTAGTACTTTCATCTCCCGTTGTATTATAGGCATTTGCTATAGGGAAGTCTGTAGATTCAGTATAACCTGTGACGTAGACATTGCGGGAGCTATCAATTGCTATTTCATAACCACAATCATCGTCACTCCCGGACACATAGGTCGAATAAAGTAGAGGATCGATAATCAGGGACTTGGACGTATCATAGTCACTGACACTGAATCCAAACATGCCACCACCAAGCGATGTGAACTCCCCATCAACATCAGTCGCTCCCTGAAACATTCTCAGACCATCATCCACCAGCGTTCCATCTTCTTTCTCAATCATCAATGAGTTCTTTCCGATCACAATTGAGTCCTGACCATCGCACCTAACCCTGATGTCTTCCAGGTCAGCACCGGGTGCCACCCTGAACTCATACTTCGCACCATCTACCGTGGTTTGATAGACAAGGTCGATTCCAGGCCAGAGGTCTTCGTATACAACTGTTGAGAACCCTTGGATATTTGTGTAGGTTCCACGATCCCCTAAGAAGTAGTTTGTTCGATGACTGACCTCGCCAACACCCACGGGAACAACATCTCGTGCTCCCTCAAAGTACAGGGTCACAGCACCAAAGGCGCCCTCCATCCAGAGCAGAATTCTACTCTCTGCAAAACCGATCATCCCACCAGGAATATTCCCATAGAGCATGACCTCTGGATTAGCAACCTGACCAAGGTTCTCAAAGAATTGACTGCGAAGTGCAACCTCGACTTGCTCTTCAATAACTTCTTCATTTACTTCACAGTCTTCATTGACTCCTGAGTCTGTATTATAACTCAAAGGAATTGTTGGCGCAATGAAGACTCCACTTACCAAAATCACTAATGCGACAATAAACAAAAGTTCCTTTCTCAACTTGCTCACCGTAAGACACTACACCTATTCGCAGTTGACACTCCCTCCCCGATAATCAATGAAATCTATGAACCTGCGCCGCGATTATCAATTATAATAACTACCGGGATATTAAGTTCTTCTATCAACTGAAAGAATGAATAAATTAGCAGTTAACCGTGTTCTGATGTAAAACTAGGAGAGAATTCATTCAGTGCACGGTTGAATCATGATTGATGCAACCGTCAGACCCTCATTCGATTTCAATATTGAATCTACATCAGTTTAAAATAATATTGCAGCCAGGATAAGCTAGCAACGTTTCTAAATTGTGACACATCTCTACCCCTAATATTTTCATCAGAGGACCTTGCTTTAACCGTTCCAGAGGTTGCTGTTATGATTAATATGAGTATATTTTCACAGATTAGCATCTAAAAAGAAAGATTAGAAGGGAGAGATGAAGACCCAATATAAATTCACGTAGATTAGGAATATCGTCCACTTATTCGCGGAAATTTAATAACCGTCTGTGTTACTGTATAAGATGATGAGATAATCATCATGAATGATCAAACCGATGAGAGAAGTATAGAAGGAATCGCTCACGCCACCGCGGAGTCCATAGCTGACCTCTTTCTTTCAATCACTCACCCAAAGAGAATCATCATACTTGACATTCTCAAGAAACAGAGCGTTGAATTCTCAAACCTCATGGAAGCAACTGAGATTCGCAAGACCGCTCTGTCAAAGCATCTAAATCTACTCATATCAAAGCGACTGATAGAACGGGTCAGTCATGGTCGATATAGGATTACACTCAATGGTGAGAGTTTTTTGGAATCTGTTCTTAGCATATACGAAACCTCGATAGTATGCCAAGAAGAGGAGAAACGGAAGCTATACGAGCGGTTCTTATCTATACGAAAGATGTACGAGAAACTACAGGTAGAACTTGTCCTACTAGAACCAATGACTGTTGCATCAGTAAGTGCGAGAGGCAAGTCTCCAGAAAATGAAGCATGGAAGAGAATGGTTTCCTTTGCTGAGCCCAGGGGACTATTCAAAGACTTGACCAAGCATCCCGTGTTCGGTTACAATCTTCTCATAGCAGAGGATAATAGCAGAGCCACCTCTCCCCTTGATGAGGAATATGAATACGTGTTTTTAATTCGTATCGACCCTGATACCGAATTGGATGGAGGTGTTGAAATGGCCAGCTGAAAGGAGGCCTTTTTGCTGTGACTAGGTGTACCCTCGCCCACCCT
>JAEOSL010000203.1 GCA_016840385.1 Candidatus Thorarchaeota archaeon
ACAGGCGGTTGGGCAACCAAGATCTTACCTTCGTGGTATGGTAGAAGTCGGCCTTGGAACAGTATCGGCAGTCTTCCGCAAATGCATGCATATGCGATGTCAGATATCACTGGATAATACTAAACGGATGTTCAGGCTCTCCTTCCTCAAAGCTGAAGGTAAGGAAGAGCTCGCTCATCTTTTGATCAAGCGCACAGTGGATGTGCTTGAGATTCTAAGAAGACCAGACTTTCATTGCCAGCAAGTAGTAGTTGACGAATATGAGATGGTCTGGAACCGATTCAGGGATATCGACTATGTGGGTGATGTAAAAGTACTGCGACCCTGGGTAGAACGGAGAGAACCTTTCAGGACCGCAGAGCTCAAACTTCCCCCTAGTGCGGACCAGTTCATGCAGATGGAGAAGAAGTCTGGATTGAGACTCTCCATTCATCATGACCGAGGAATATGTCCTCTGTGTGGGGTCTCTCAAAATGAATTGAAAGAAAGAATACAGAAACATAGTGGAAACGTCAGGGAGTACATGCAATGGATCGAAGGGGCGCGGAGTCAGCCGGATGATCTTCTGAATAAGTCCGTGTATAGTCACGGTCTGTGCTGGAGAGTCAGTGTGAAAGCAGAACAGGCTCTCCCAGAATTTGTACAGAGGCTTGAAGATATCGCACTGAGTGGTCCTTCTCTAGCCACCCTCTTGCAGACTGGAGCTCTGGTCTACAATGAAGTCGGGCGATGGGTAAGACATGGGTTTGATGTCCCGCACACTAGCAGTCTTCCTAGAGAGTTCAGAGAGAGTATCATTCTCGTGGAGACCTACAGAAACCTCGTCCCCAGAGCTCTTCGGGACTTGCAGGTCCCGGGTTCATATCTCATAGAACGAAAAGGACGGTGGATAGTCTCCCCGAATTTTCAGGAAGGAGCAGTGATCTGGATTGCACAGTCAGATACTACGGGTGAGACCTATCGAGGTCAGTCCTTTACAGTGCTGGTGTATCCCGAAGAGAGTATGGAGAGTGCAACAGACCGGGTCATCAACTCCATCGTCAAGAAACTCTCAGTTGATGGCATCAGAGACTTTCCTGCTCTACAAGAACACATCCGAGATATGTTGAGGTCCAAGGGCCACAGGTCTAGGAACTTGTATTCAGTAGCAGTGAGTGGTACTGGTGACTGTATGGATTTTGTAGTGACAAAACGTGCGTCTTATTCTACGAGTGGTGAATACGGTGCGGTGAGAGTCACTGAGGGTATGAGTATTGATGATGTGTTTGAGCGATTGAAGGCAGCCATTGACAAAAAGATAATGGAAGAAGAGTATGAGTTGGAGTCCCCTGATGAGCTGAGAGAGTCACTCTCAGAAGTGTTGCTGAAGATATCTGTTGAGCAAGGCTGGGCACCTCCAGAAGAAGAATCTGTGGAACCACCTCTTGACCCATTCACAGTAGCAGTGGAACATGGGCGAGTGAAGGAAGAAGTGAGAGAGCTACGAAGGATGGGAATGTCGCAACAGGCTCCTGGAGTGATAGATGGATTTCTTGAGAAGGTACGGCCAGCAATACAGAATAGTCCTGCACTGATCTCATCTTTTGTAGATATGCTTCTCTTTAAGGTAGAAGTGCTCGTGAGTGGAGAGCTGACGGATACAGTTGACCCGGACGAGTTGTTGAATGTACTGGACCAGATCGAGAAGTACTCGTATCACTTTGAACCCAAATTGTTGATGTCACAATCTAGATTTGCAAAGCAGATGAGATTCGCACTGGCTCTGCGAGAGAGTCTGAGGAAGAATCGGTGAAGTCACAGGGTTCTGAGGGCGGCTGCTCTGAAACCGTACACACGACCGGAGAAGGAGGCGATAAATGCCATCATATCTGCCACAAGTTCTTCCTGCGGGGTTCTATCTACCGCCTCTAAGAGAATGATGAGCCTTAATTATTTGGTTAGATTGTGAGTAGTATATCTTCTTCACCTAACCATCGTTTAAACCTTCGCAGTTTGTGAGAACACTTACGCGCCCAATATACGTATGTTCTAGAATACACAGATGAAAGATTTGGGATTATTCTACCCCAATCATGATGTGGCCGTTAATGGCTTAATTTACCTAGCTTCATGAGTTCATTCTGGAGTACACGCTGTGCTTCAAGAAGAGTTGCTCGAGCTTCTGCATAAGACGCACCATCAATGGTGCCAGAACCGATTCTTGATTCTAGTGCTCTTAGTTCACCTTTTATTTCTTCGACTCTGTTTTCAAGATAACTTGAACAATCCGCCGCGTGTATATCAGATGCTGTTGGTTCGACTCGAGAATGTATTTGGCCATCCTGAATCAAGTAAATCCAATCTGCTCTCCTTGCAACAGAATCATCATGTGTTACAAGAATCAATGTTATGTTGAAATCATCAACAATGGACCTCAAGTATTCCATTAGACCTGAAGCAGCGACAGAATCAATATTACCGGTTGGTTCGTCCGCCAGTATGATTTTTGGTTCATTTGCCAACGCTACAGCAATAGCAATTCTCTGTTGCTCTCCACCACTTAATTCGTGAGGACGATGTGTTGCGCGGTCCTTGAGATTAACAATCTCCAGCAACTCATATGCCCTTTCCTTAGCAAATGATGATTCTTTATTAGCTGCAAGAATTGGTAATTGAATATTGTCCAAAGCATTGAGACTTGGAATCAGATTGTATGATTGAAAGATATATCCAATTGTTGTCAACCGATAGGCATCCAACTCTTCTGAACTCATTTCTGTAAGATATTTGCCATTAATTTGTGCAGTGCCAGCTGTCGGTTGTTCAACACCACTAATGATATTCAGCAGTGTAGTTTTCCCACTACCCGATGGTCCCATTATGGATATGAATTCGCCTTCCTCTACAACCAAATTCAATCCTCTTAGGGCATT
>JAEOSL010000129.1 GCA_016840385.1 Candidatus Thorarchaeota archaeon
CCTGAATTCGCGTATGGTGTTGCGGTAGATGGAGATCATGCCTACGTCGCGGATACGAATGATGGATTGATAATCATCGACATAACTGACCCAACAGATCCAATACTAGCTGGACACTACAATACTCCGGGGCTTGCCTTTACCGTGGCTGTTGAGGGTGACTTTGCTTATGTCGGTGATTACAATGGCGGGCTCAGGATTGTTGATATCTCGGATCCTACAAGTCCCTTCTCAGCTGGTTCATACAACACGCCAGATTATGCATACGAGGTAGAAGTTGCAGGCGACCACGCATTTGTAGCTGATGGCAATACAGGATTACTGATCATTAGGATTGCAGACTATTCAGCTCCTACCCATGCAGGAAACTACGATACATCTGGTCAGTCATTTGGAGTTGATGTGTCGGGGAATTTTGCATATGTTGCTGATGACCAACAGGGTCTGCTCGCAATCAACATCACTGATCCAACCACACCTACATTTGTAGATTCCTACAACACCCCAGGCAGTGCCATTGGTGTGTGTATCGAAGGAAACTTCGCGTATGTCGCAGACGGAAGTTCTGGAATCCAAGTAATCAATATCACAGATCCGACTTCACTTATCTACGCGGGGTCCTACAACACTCCAAGTGCGGCAATTGATGTGGAGGTGCAAGGGAATTATGCTTATGTTGCAGATGGAGGGTTGGGTTTCCTGATTATACTCGATATCACTGATCCCGCGGCACCGACATTTGCTGGGTCATATGATGCTCCTGGCTTTGCGGAAGAAGTGGCAGTTGATGGGAACTATGCCTATCTTACCTCTGCCGCCCAAGGACTCCATATAATCGATGTTACTGATCCAACTGCACCTTCCTTGGCTGCAGCATGGGGGAGCCCCTACTATGCACAAGATGTAGCGGTAGATGGCGATTGTGCCTTCTTTGTTTACGGGGGAAGTGAGGCAATAGTAGCTCTGAACATCACTGACCCCACAAACCCAACAAAACTAAGCAACACTACAATTGGGGTGAGCGTAGAGGCTATTGCTGTGGATGGTGACTATGCATATCTTGGAACTGCCACTGGTCAGCTGGTGATTGTCAACATTACTGATGTCGCAGCGCCAACCGTATTAGGGATGTGGGCAATTCCTTCCTATGGGTGGGATCTAGTAGTGGTTGGAGACTATGCTTACGTCGCATGTCAAGCTGAGGGTCTAGAGGTGATGGAGGTACGCCGGAATCGATGTCGGCCAACCTATGAAGCAGATGGAGTAGCTCAGTCTCTTGCGGTTTACGATGATAGTTCTACATCAGTGATTCGCGCAACACTCACGACAACGGATTCAACACCAAGTGGAACTTCAATACAATATGAGCTCTCTGCTGACAATGGAGCCCACTGGGAGAGTGTGGATGTGGGAGTTGAGCATAGCTTTGCTAACATTGGTTCGCAGTTGAAGTGGCGTGTATTCTTATCAACAACCGATTCAATAGCAACGCCGGTTGTTACTTGGCTATCTATTGACTTTGCTACAAAACTGAATGCGCCTATCTTGACTTTTCCGGGAGATGGAATAATTCTCAGTGATGACACACCTACTTTTGACTGGGCTTCAGTGAGCGGAACAGCTTCGTATCTCGTACAGATTGATACTGCTTCCAGTTTCGATACTATGGACTTACTCAATGAAACCTCTGACATCTCGACCTTGACGTTAGCAACTATTCTAGCGGAAGGCACTTGGTTTTGGAGAGTTGCGGCAAACGACTCTGAGGGTGATCTTGGGTATTTTTCAGCGACGTGGAGTTTCACAATAGATACTAGCGCTCCTACTTGGGACCAGACTCCTATGAGTCGGGTAGTGGAGTTTGGCGACGACTTCGAGTATGACATCAATGCCTCAGATCCATCAGGCATTGACAAATGGTGGTTGAATGATACAGGTAATTTTGGAATTGAGACCGATGGCCTTGTATCAAATGCAATTCTTCTACCCATCAATAGCTATGGCTTACAGGTGTGGGTCAATGATACTGTAAACAACATTCAAACTACCACTTTCTCAGTGACTGTGCAAGACACCACAAATCCAACCTGGGATCTACAACCAACACATCAGATTATTGAAGTTGGAGTTAGTTTTAGTTACGATGTGGATGCCTCGGATTTGTCCGGGATAGACCACTACTGGATTAATGATACCATCAACTTTGCAATTGATGGCGCGGGTCTAATCTCAGACACCATGGCGTTACCTACTGATGTTTATACTGTGGAAGTTCGGGCATATGATCCTAGCAATAACTATTGTACTGCCACATTCACTATCACCGTAGAGGACACAACAGCTCCTACTTGGAGCGAGATTCCAAGTGACCAACTAGCGGAATTCGGTGTCAGCTTTAGCTACGATGTGGACGCCTTAGACCTTGGAGGTGTTGATTACTATTGGATCAATGACACCACATACTTTAGCATTTCTAACGAGGGGCTCGTTGCGAACAACACTCCACTCGTGATCGGCATCTATCATCTTGAACTCCGCGCATATGATTTCTCTAACCATTATTGCTGGCAACCATCAAAATCACTTGTGTTGATACCACTCCTCCGACCTGGGACGTAGAACCTACAGACCAAACTCTGGCCTATAACCAGCCCCTGAACTTGCAATTAGCTGCATCAGATATATCGGGAATTGACCATTGGTGGATTGATGATGTAGTCCATTTTGAGATAGACGCGAATGGCATCATTACGAATTCAACAACATTGTCAGTTGATACCTACAATGTAGAGGTACGGGTCTATGACATCTATGATAACTACCGTAGCACAACCTTCAGTGTGATTGCAACGGCAACAACTACAACAACCAGTACTACAACCAGTACCACAACAACAACCTCTACTACCGGACTGACTGGAGACCCAATGCTTCTGGTTCTGATGGGTGGGGTAGCTGCTTTTGTAGTCGTACTTCTTGTCATTGTAGTACTAAGACGGAGATAAGGTGCAACAAGAACATGTCAAGCATAGTGCCTGAGTTGATAATACTCTCTCTTAAAGGAACATCAATCTAATTCGAGATATCTACCTAGTGTAGACTATCAGAAAATAGAAGGGATTCCTCTAGATGCAGGAGCGACTTGAAACCGAACTTTACGCCTCAATTGCGACTCTAGACCAACTCAAAAAACTCTATGACTTGGGTGCAGTTGATATCAAGTCTTTCCAAAGAGAATCTCAAGCACTCTTACATGAAGTTCGGGATCATATTGACAATCTAAAACAAATGGGTCTAGATATTGGTAGCTTCTTTGCAGGAGAACGCATTGCGGATTCTTTCCCTGATGCTTCAGACCTCTTACGATTGAGAGAGTATGCACCTGCAAAATCCTTCGGCGGAATGAATGCTGACCAGTACTACGACTACATCGGTCTAGCAATTCTCGATGTTGCAACAGAACATGCATCCAAGGGTCTCATGGGACTTGCGGAGCTAATTGTTGAAGTTGTACGTCGTCTTCCTGAAGTAAAATCGGTTACATACAATGATGTGATTGAAGCTGTAAACAGAGTATCTGAACATGGTCTTATTCCAGGCATTCGAACTCTGAGAGGTGGGGTCAAGGTTGTCGAATTACGACCTCTTGAGCTTAGACGAGATCAAGCTGATATCATCAATCTAGCTGCATCCAAAGGACATGTCTCTGTTGAAGAAGTCATGATGCAACTCAAATGGTCTGAAGATCATGCACGTCAAGTACTGTCAAGTCTAGTTGATACAGGAATGGCTGTAGCAGACATTCGCTTTTCAACAGGCGGAAGATACTACTTCCCAGGTCTAAGGTCTCGGGATAATTCTGATCCAAAGGGTCTTGGAGCATCATTCTAAGTAATAACCAGAACAGCACCTTTCTTCTTATCTATCCACTCTGCAAATTCTTTTTCAACCATTAAGGCAAGCACAATGTAGAGATCTTTTTCGGGGAGCTTGGCGAAGCTCTCTCCAGATTCTTGGATTACAATTGACTTGACATCTAATCGGAGTTTTCCAGTCTTCAATGCCCATTCATAGAGAAAGTCTGCCCAGTCCTCAAGAGGTTTCCAATAGACTCTTAGTTGCCGTTTCTTTCTATCTGTCCATTCTGCTACTTCTTTATCGATTAGGACTTTTGAAATCTTCTTGAAAGAATCTACTTTGTTTCGCAAGTCCTTGAATGGTGGTTCTGCTATGAACGTAGCTAGAGAGAGAACATGTACTGAATTATGTTCCGTCCAAAGTAATAGAAAATCTGCCCATTCCTCTGCCCAAAGGTCTCTATCATCTTCTCTCGGCGGAATTCCGTACATCCATTCACTCTGGTCAGTTCCGCCCCATGAGGGCATCAGGATTACATCTGTTGCTATCTCCTCTACAATAGCTTCCGCACTCTTCGGATCTATTTCTTCAACGACTTCAGTTTGTTTTTCTATCTCTGGTTCAATTTCAACTTCTGGAGAATGAGTTTCTACTTCAATCTGTTCAACGACTTCTTCGGTTTCTGGACTTTCTTCAGTTTCCACTACTTCGGGCTTGACTTCTTCTTTTGTCTTCTCACGAGGTTTTTCTTTCATTTCCCACTATCTAGGAACCGTTGCCCGAAACTTAAACATTCCTAGATATCAAGGTCTAGGACTGATGTTCGGTTCCTGCTTCATCGAGGCTGCATCCCAAGTACATGACCTTTGATGTCTAACGACCTCTCCAACAGGCATTTTATGTTTCCGTGCAACTCACGGTGACAGTAGAGTCAGTTCATGGACTTGGTTCTTGTCCTAAATTAACTCTACACCTTACTGTTCAATTTGGACCATATAAACACCGATAATAAAATGTCCAAGTTCTATGCAGCTGTTATTTACCCTCCGCCCAGTCAATGTATCTCTTGACATCCTCTGGGGGTGTAGCGGGTCTGATATTCTCGATAGCGCTCAAGAAATCATCCCTTGAAACAGGTCGGATGTCCAGAATCTCTCGTTCGTCGTCCATTCTTCCGGTACGTTGAAGGTCTCTAATTGGTTCCATTGCTGCTTCACGGCAGACAATACTGATGTCACGACCACTGTATCCCTCAGTAAGATCTGCCATCTCTTCGTAATCTACAATTGGTGAAACCTCTATATCTTCCATATGGTTCTCCAGAATTGCAGCACGAGCTTCAGTATCTGGTAGTGGCACATGAATTCTCTTTTCGAATCGCGATCTTAATGCAAAATCAATCTCCCATGGAAGATTTGTTGCTCCAATCACCGTTACCCGCTCATCGTGATCACTAGCTAGACCCTGAAGTTCAGTTAGGAGCTGCGTCTTCATTCTACGTTCTCCTCCTACATCATCCCCAGAACGAGAAACCCCGATGGAATCCAATTCATCTATGAATACAATTGCTGGCTGATTCTTCCTGGCGAGCTGGAAAAGGTGCATAACTAATCTTTCAGATTCTCCTAACCACTTACTCACGATATTTGCTGCTGAAACATTGAAGAATGTTGCATTCACTTCTGATGCAACGGCTTTTGCAATCAGAGTCTTTCCACAACCTGCTGGTCCGTAGAAGAGAATGCCTCTCCATGGTTGTCTAGCTTTCCCCTTGAAGAGCTCGGGGTGTTTTAGTGGTGCTAGGATTGCATCATTGATAGCCTGTTTCGCATCTCCTAACCCTGCAACTTCACTCATTTTGACATCGGGACGTTCTGAGATGATGGTATCTGCAATCATTTCTCGAAGCCGTTTTTCATCATCATCGAGGTCTGCCTCTGGTTTTGTAGTTGCTATAGTTTCTGATTCTGCTGGTGTGACTGCCGCTCTTGGTGGAGTAGCTAATCCATCGACTGGTCCTGCTGACTTCTTCTTGATACCAGAAAGATATCTGACTCTATCAACACATTCCTGCGCACGGTCGAAGTAGTGTTTTCTAACCGACGGCAATGATGCTGAATTCGCCAATTTTATGAGAATCTTGCTAGCCTTCAGATAATACTGACAAGCCTCATTCTTCATCCCTCTCTGATCGAGCTCTATTGCTCTGTCTAGCAGATTTTTGAGCCCTTTGTCTAACCTAACACTATCTGAATCAGCCATGCGAGTTCATGTTTACACAGTTTGTAGGATGTTAAAGTTTCTGTGTAAGACCCATATCTTACAATTGTGAGTGAACTGTAAGTGATTTCAAAAATTAGTACTAAAGACATAAAAATGGAAATAGAAACTTAGGTAGTGATGTGGGGATGTGCGGTACATGGTTTCAAAAGAAGATACCAAAGATAGTGGACCTGACCTATCAGCAGTTCTGAAAGGTAGAACATTGAAAGTATACTACCTCCTTCTAAAATCTGGGCAACCATGGACAGGACGGGAGATCTATAGGAATCTTGGTTTTTCAAGTCCGAGTCTTGCTTTCTACCACCTTGATAAGCTCAAAGCATTAGGTTTAGTGGATGTTAATGAGGATGGTATGTTCATTGCTACAAAACGGATACGTGCTGGCATTCTTTCTTATTTCATAGATATCGGTAACAGATTAATTCCTCGTTTTCTTTTCTACGCTTTTTTTTTCATTTCTTTACTCATATCTTCTCTATTATTCCTTGGTATAACTATTCATCCTACTGATATTACACTAATACTTGTTTTGCTAATCGTAACAATGATCTTTCTATTTGAAACTTGGTGGATTTTGCAAAAAGGTTTTCAGTAGTACAAAAAGTTGTACGCTTCTTGATTCACGATTCTTTGGAAGCTCAAAACTTAGGATTATATAGAAATATTCTCATACACAATATGATTAGAGAATGTCAATTTATCAATCTAAATTTCAGCGGCAGTTTATAATTCTTTTACTTATTACAATCCTAGCTGGTTCAGCTTTACCAAGAGTCGTCTACCAATCTACTCGGATGGACATTAGTGCGATCTCGCTCCCTGGTTCCCCACTCAATGAAACAATCTTCTCAGAGCTGGCTAGCTCATTTTATCATGCGGCTGCATACAACGGCACCTGGTCATTGAACTCAGAAAACCCGTATCGCCTCTCTCTAAGATTATCAGATTTCCGAGTTACTCTGGACTCTGCACACGAAAGTGCGGAAGCTTTTGTGAATGCTAGTTTGCTACAACATCTAGAATATACAGATGCTCTCACGAACGACTCTACTCGATGGAGTTTCATTTTCAAAAACTATACAAATCAAGTGCTTTGCCTGACAGTACGTGTGATAATCAATTCAATTTCCGGGGAAGTAATTGGATATGAAGAATTTTGGAATGAAAAATCCAATATTACTTCAGATTTGTTAGACTTCTACCCCTTCAGGGATGCAGAATCTCTCTCGAAATCCCAAGCAAACACAGTTGCGGTCCACTTCCTTGAATCACATAACTACACTCTACCATCTACTTCAAGATATATCAGAACTACGCCGAAATTAACAGACGAACACCTCTCTGATCTCATGCAGTTAGAGTACAATGGTACTGTGACTCCCGATTTTTATGAGATCATACTTAGTTCAACTGTTGGTAAAGTCTTTCCGGATAAATATTCTTCAGGTGTTCGATTAAAGGTAAGTACCTCCACAGGACGAATCATCAGTTTCTTCTATGATCTCATTAACATACCCTTCATAGATCTCGATGATGTCGGTATCCTAAATGATATTGCTGCAAGAAAATTGGCATCGGACGTTCACCCTCAAATTTCTGAAGATTCATTTGAATGGGGAAATGCGACTCTACGTCTCGTGCGACTTGATACGTTTAGGCAACAGGATATTCAATTTCAATTAATTTGGACATTTAGTATTACACGCATACTATTTGGGAGTATTGAAACGACTGGGGAAATTGAAGTGGATGCAATCAGTGGTCACTTTTCCGATGTATATCCGGGACTCTATTTTGCTAGTCCATCAGTCATCTCTAGCACACTATACATCATGATAATGATAGTTACAGGTAGTTTCGTGGTTTCAGGGATGATTGTGCTAGGGTACAAACGCAAATTCAAACGAGAGCTGCAGCGTCTGGACTGAGAAGAGGAAACGCTCTTTCCACACTCTGCTTCATGCCCCTCGAGAACTGCAGCAGATCTATCATCCCCTCCAAGTCAACCAACCGACCATCCTGCTCTGTTTGCACCTGGATTTCCGCTTCTGCTGCATTCAGCATCACACGCACTTTCAGGGATCTTACTTCGATAACCACCGTCATGTGTGGTTCATGTCGGAACTCAAGACTCGTCTATTAGCAGGTCTATTCAGTTATTAACAGAAATAGCATGTTTGGAGTAGAATAACCCCAAGTTTTTCATCTGTGTGTCCTAGAACATACGTTAATTGAGCGCGTAAGTGTACGAAACTTCTGTGCATCACCTTTCGTATTGTTGCCGTTGCATTTTCTTAGTAAATTGTTGACTACAAATATTTCAAAGACTTGGTTGTGAGAAGATTTCTTCTTAGTAACACAATTGAAAGAATAGAAACAACAATCAAAGAAATGGAGAGCAAAGTGAGATACAAGAAATATTGACCAACAACAAATCTTGATGATACTAGTGCTGGAACCAGATTAGAATAGCTGGTTGTAATTACCCCCATCGTTTCTATTGAACCTATCAAGATTCCAAATGCTACTGAGAACAACACAGGTAGTATTTCACTCAGAATCAACACTTGAACAACACGTTTTGAAACACCACGAAGTCGTAATGCTGCCAGTTCCCTCTTTCTCTCATTTATTGCATCGTTGACCAGACTACCAATTCCAAATGTTGACAATATTATTGCATATGTCAGACTTATTGCACTGATTGAATATTGTGCAATTTGCTCTATACCATACTGATCCAGATTAGATTCGGAGGATGATGTAATGAACAATGATAGATTTTTCAACTCATCCACTACTTCACTTACATTAGCTCCTGTATCCGTATCAATTAAGATCCGTGTAATTGTTTCACTTTGATTAATCAACTCAGGATGATTGTTTGATACTATGGAATACGTTGATTCTACTTCGTAATGTTCAAAGCCCCCAGAATATACTCTTATGCTTGGATCAGGACCAAATAACCCAACTACAAACATTGAATCAGTATCACTCTCGTTTGTACGATATCGTGGTTGTACTTCAATCGAGTCGCCAATATCTACACCTAATCGTAAGGCAACTCTTTTTTCAAGAATGATACATGATGAATTTTCCAATAATGTAGACAGGGAGGATTCTGACACCTGAGTATCAAACCAATCTTGCTCCCAATATGTGATGTCAAGCCATGCACTGAAGTCTACAGCATGGGTTTTGTAAGTCCCTCCATTCATAACAAGTGAGAAACTATGTTCGATGGTGTATTGGTCAATATGGGATATCTCTTCTAATGAATCTGTTACTGAAGTGACATTGATATCACCTGGAAGAATAGCAGAAATATCACTTCCTGTTGTTAAGCGTTCCAACCTATCGTAATAATCTATCTGCGAATCATAACTTGATGATGCGAATGTGACATATGAAGTGATTAGAACAATAACCAA
>JAEOSL010000130.1 GCA_016840385.1 Candidatus Thorarchaeota archaeon
TCATCTCCATGAATACAAGTGAAATTTCAAACGTAAAATGAAACATAGCCCACATGGTAACTAAGAAGATTGGCAATCCAAGATACTTGTGAAGAAGGACTCTATCAAGCATATCACTGAGAACCCACTTGTGATCTCCAGGTTCGTAGACCTCACAAAGTATACTGCCTATCACTTCATAGCGTTCATCAGCAAGGGCAAGCTGTGGATCAATTCCAGAATATTCCTCTTCTTCCATTTCAGGATCTGGCTGTTCACTCAAATGGTAACCTCCAGAACCTTCTTCCTGATTTCAGGGTCAATGATTAGTTCAAGAATTTCGGGGTCCCTTTCAAGAAGCTTCAATGCTAGCCATCTAGGTGGAAACCTTTCTCTTAGTTCCTTATCATTCTCGACTATGCCAACAATCTGCTTCAGCTTAGATTCGATCTCTCTGCGGTATTTGATAGAGGGAGGTCTCAAGCGTTCGTATTCGCCGTGATGATGGAATCTAGGATGATAGTGTAAATGGTCGTTGCCATTGAGGTCTCCAGGCATGTGCTCTGAGGTGGGCTCATCATCCAATGAGTGGTCCAGAACATGTTGAGGTGTTACTTCCAGAATCTTATCTTTGAGAATCTCAAGGCCTTCCTTTTTCGTTGCAGTAGTTGCAATGACAGGTGCACCAAGTTTCTTTGATAGTGCATCCAGGTCGATTTTATCTCCTCGGGATTCAACCATGTCATACATATTGAGTACGACAACTAGATTCACCTGGAGTTCAATTAACAAGAGTGTCAGGTACAGGTTTCTTTCTAATTGCGAAGCGTTGAGTATATCGATCACAACGTCTGGCCTATGGTCAACAATGTATTGTCTTGCCACTCGCTCATCTTCTGAAACGGCACTAAGACTATAGACACCAGGAAGATCTACTATCTCGAATTCATACCCACCGTGTGAAAAATAACCTGATTTCTTCTCCACTGTCTTGCCGGGCCAGTTACCGGTATGTTGCTTCATTCCAGTGAGAGCGTTGAAGATAACTGATTTACCAACATTTGGATTTCCAATCAGTGCTACACGAACCTTCATACAGAAACTTCCTCCACAATTAATTTTCTTGCGAGTCCATGACCAAGAGCAACTCTTGTACCTCTTACTTCAACGAGTATTGGTCCATGACGACTCCCCTGAACCACATTGAAGGTGCATCCTTTTGTCAAACCAAGATCCAATAGTCTTCTCAGAATACCACCTCGCTCCGGTTTGTGCTTGTGATGAAATCCAGGGCGAAACCAGTGATGTCCGTGTCTACGTTCACCCCAACCACGATGTTTGTGCTTACCAAATCCTCCCCGTTTCCGACCCTCTTCTGAAACACCAACTAGCTTACACACAGTTCCTGATTTGACTGATGTAAGTAGAATACCCTTTAGTGATTCAGTTCGTGTCCCTTTATCGTCCACAATCGTGGCCTCCTTGGCGTTTGGACTTGCGCGTGACAGACGCAATCATGAAGTTAGTCTTGTCTAAAACTTAGATTAGTCTAACTAATAAAGTTCTCTAATTGGGAATATCTACAGTTGAATTCGGATGAACCGTAACTATTACATATTGAAGTGGATGTGAACGATGTGGGCCTAAATCATGACCTATCACTCAACTCCCCTGAAATATGGTGACCAAGTCATCGATGAATTTATTCCAAGCACTGTAGGTGACATGACAGTTCTACGTGTTGGAGAATACAAACCTGATTTTGATAATTTGGAAACCAAACTCAATCAAGTACTCGATTCACCGATTGGATCGAAACCCTTTGAAGAGTTGGTCAAAGAAGTCTACAGTGAAGGAAAACGCATTCTCTTCATGGTAGATGACAAGACAAGACCGAATATTCACACCAAGATTCTTCTTCCACTTATTGCTGAGCGTCTTCTAGGTGTTGGTGTTCGGAAGGAAGATATTGGAATAATCATCTCAAGTGGCTCTCATGTTGTTGCAAGTCCGAAAGAAGTTGAAGATAGAATTCTTGGGTCTGACCTCTACAAGGTCTGGGGTCAAAATGTTCTCACACATGATTGTGACAGCGGCAACAAGAAAGTTGGTGAAACCTCAAGGGGTACTCCAATTCTGATTGATGAGCAGGTGCTTGAATCTATCTTGTTGATTCCACTCTCTGACAGTGAATATCATTACTTTGCTGGTCAAGCGGGGACGGTAAAATTGTTCTGTCCTGGAGTAGCTGGTCGTGAAACAATTAGAATCAATCATCCAAGAATGTTCGATTTGGAGAAAGGATTCCACGAGGATTGCAGACTAGGTAATTGCGACGGTAATCCAGTGATCCAAGATATGATCGAAGTATCTAGGATTATGAAGGAGCGTATTCCCATCTTCTGTGTCGACACAATAATCAATGATGGAACGATAGTCTATCTCCAAGCTGGGGACATAATCGAATGCCACAAAGCTGCTTCTCCTGCTCTTAGAGACCTGAGGGTTGTAGATGTTGATGAGCCAGGAGACCTCGTCTTCGTATCTGTTGGTGAGCTGGGTGTTAATCTCTACCAAGCAGGTAAGGGCATCCACGCTGCTTGGAACGCACTTCGTCATGACAAGAAAGGTTGGATTATACTTCTTGCTCCTTGCGGCGATGGAATAGGTTCTGCAGCTTATGCGGAAGCGATGCATGCAGCCAAAGACCTTGAAGTGAAGGATGCTCTTCGTTTTGTAATTGAAACATATGGTTCGCAAGAGACCTTCAAGATTGGGAATCAGAAACCTCCAGACCTATTCAGAATATTGCTTGACGTAGCTGAAGGGAATATCAAAGTCATCAGTGGGCTTGATGCTGATGAACTACGGTCAATCTACCGAATGGAAGGTTGTTCAGTAAAGGACCATAGCGAAGTTCAGGGAAATCTTAGAGACCTCGTCACTAGATTCCTCAAAGAGAATCCCAATCCTAAGATCTATGTTCTTGATGACCCTGGTCTACTGATTAATGTCAAGAATCAAATTCACTAAAAAAAAAGAGAGAGGACCGATAGATTTCGGTCCTTCTTTTTCTATTACTTTCTCCTTTTGACAAGAAAGATAGCTACGGCTAGAACCAATATTCCAGACCCACCAACGATTACAGGAAATGAGGTTTCTAGTGGGGTTGTATCATCAGGTAGGTTGAGTGCTTCTTCAAGTGCATTTGCAGCATCATCCCATGAATCTGCAATCGCAAAAAGATGCTCACCGATTTCATCCAATTCTTCTTGATACAGAGCAATTGATCCTTCTAAGTTTCCAGAAGAATCAAATTCCAAGGCAATATCCTCAAACGTACTGAAGATTAGACTGTCACGAAATTCTACCTGAACGCCACTATTAATTGAAGCATTATGACTGAGTACTTCAAAATGTGGTAGAGCATCATTTGCTGCATCAAGAAAATCTTGAAGATTCACTTCAGGGAGTATGTTTGGAAGTGATTCCAGTGCACCTTTGTAGGAATAATACTGAGTTGTCAAGAACGTCTCAAACATATGTCCCATTCGCAATATTGCATCTGGTTTGTTTACTTCGGTGAAGTATCTCGCATAATCCGCTATGCAATCAACTGTCAAATCAAGAGCCATTCCACTATATGCATCCTTACCTGCACTAATGAAGTAAAAATTCTCATAGCCAGTAAAGTACATTGTACGGTCTCCACGAAGTCGATTACAGATAAAATCTCCAAGTTTTTCTTCAAAATCTTCGACTGGTCCTGAACCTGGTGTTAACCTCAGCGTGTAATATCCTGAACTTTCCCATGCACGATTAAAATCGAAATAGGACATCGTATAGTTCCACCGACCATCATCAGGGTAACCCCTATTATCGAGAACACCTACACCTGGATCTTGAATATAGACCTCATGCGATGTATGATTGTATCCAACAATAGTGATAGCATGCCCAATTCCATTCTCAGTCAAGGGAGCTAAATATTGTCGAATGACATCATAATCGTCTGGAGGTAGGTAGTAAGGGTCTACTGAAACTGCGAGGGGGATACCTGCATCAATTGACTCTCGAAGAACCTCGAATGGGTCCATTGTAGAATTAGAGAAATCAATGTAATCTAAATTGGCTCTCTCATATGCATAATCAGCACCTCTACCGAAGTCTGTGCTTGAATCTAAATAGACCGCCAAGTCAACTTCATAGATTTCACTGAAGAAATCAAAGTATTCTGGTTGTCGAATGAGAATTCCTGGATAGAACATTCTTGTTTCATCAATACCCAAGTACAGTGCAGAGAATCCAGTCCCCATTGCTGCAGCGAGATCGTACAAATCTAGATCCAATCCCATGCCTTGAAGAACCATGGAAAGTGCAGCTGACATGCAATACCCATTTACTTCTTGCCAGACATAGGGGACGTCTTCAATATACCCAAACGTATTTTCTTGACTGACTTGTGATGAATTTCCCTTTTCGGAATCCATAGCCGATATGTCTGATCCGATAGGAGTTGCCATTATCGAGATGATGAGCAGCATCAAGATTGCAATATTCTTCTTTGTTGACTTCATTTCTTACACAACCTCCGAAATATTGAGTTTGATAGTTCCAGCAAACAAAATGACAAGTCCTACAATGGGTGCTGGAATTGCAGCGATGGTGAGTGCTGGTCCAAGTACTCCCTGAGTAATTGCCATTAGAACTCCAGGAATTAGTCCTGCCATTAGAGCTATCATTGTTATGAAAATCGTAGCAACTGTGTTCACGGCAAATGCACTGCTAGATGAATCCTCATATGAGGGATTAAACGCAGTGATTCCCACACCAATGAATATACCCGCCACGACTATGCTGTATACATAGAGAACAATCATCGCAATTGTTGACACTGCAAGTTGTAGAAGAACACCTGCAAAAACTGCTGGAATTATAGCTATAATGCTACCCAGCATCATGTATGAAAGGACTCTCGCTAGAATGAACTTGGGAACTCCACTTGGAGCTCCTTTGAGTATCCAGAGTTGATCTTGACTATCTAGAAGACCTATACCTCCGAATACTACTCCGCCAAAAATACCAAGCATCATTCCAATTGACAAGCAAGTCATCACTGGAACAAAGATTGGGTCATCCACTACATTAGCCAGTGGTCCAAAGGCTAAGAGCAATGGAATCATCATCGATAAGAAAATTGCATATGAAATCTTAGCTACGTTTTGGAGCTTGCGTGTGTAATCCTTCAGTGAAGTAGCCATTATTACTCCAAACGTAGATCCAAATATCCTGCGGACTCCTCTGATTGCAAAGTTCTCCGGACCGACCGTGATTACTTTCTTAGAGCCAAGACCTGAGCCTAGTGAGAACAAACTATCTGCACTTCTGAATCCTATGAAAAAGACTGCAGCTGCAAATACACCAACTAAGATCAGACTGATGTATGGGCTGATTTGAAACCAATAGCTCTGGATATTGAAAATGGATGAGGGTGGAAGATTACTCGAATTTACTGAAATCCATGTGAGTACATCAGCAACCCATGTTGAGGGGAGAATCATTGAAAATTCAAGTCCCATTAAAGCGATCATCTGAGTAGTCCAATACATTGACCCCATTGCTGGAATCATAATTATAGGGATCATTGCCCACGAGAGAGCTTTTGCTATATCATCTCCTCTTGGTGATTGTCCAATTTTAGCTTGTAATGCAGTACTGATGACATTGGAAATCCAGATTGTGGTGATTGCAAATGGAATTACTATCGAGTACATCAGCAACTGACCCAAGATTGACACATTGTATACGTAGACAAAGGGGGCAACAATGACTGAGGAGAGAATCAGACTGAGGAGACCGTAGATTGGTATCTTCCCAACAAATGTTCCGAATAGAATGTCACGCGTCTTCACATTGCTACTGAATAGAATTTCCCATTGATCTGTTTTCACATTCTCAAGACTATTCGAGAGTGGTATAACAAGAATAACAAGAAAAATCACTAGCATTATCGTTCTCATTAGACTTGGAAGAGAAGTCGCTAAGATTAACTCGAATGCTCCTCCAATTTCACCGAAGAGTAATGATACAATATTCGGAGTGATGAATAGAACGAAGAGTAGTGCAAAACCTACAAGCCCTGGATATAGTATCTTTCTAGCTCTATGGAGTTTGACAGTTCTAACTAGGAATTCAGCTTTGGCTATTGGCCACCAAGTTCCTACCAACCTACTGCCTCCAGCTCAGGAGTTTCTCTCTATCGACTTGGCCACCAACAATCTTGAGATATGCTTCTTCAAGATCTCTCGCTCCCACCTGGTCGATAATGTCTTGGGGAGCTCCGAGTGTTGTCAATGCACCGTTATTGATAATCCCAATGATATCACAGGTGTCTTCTGCAAAGTTGGTCATGTGAGTACAGATGAAAAATGTTGTATCCGTTTCTTCTGCAAGCACAAGTATTAGATCCTTAACCAATGCGCTGGCCGAGGGGTCAAGCCTTGAAGTTGGTTCATCGAGGAAGACTAACTTGGGTTCATGAAGTAGCGTTGAAGCAACTAGTACCTTCTGTTTCATTCCTGATGAATATGATTCCAAGAGATCGTTCCGACGACCTTCAAGTCCCATCATACCTAGTAGAGAGTCAATTCGTTTACTGAGAGACTCTCCACTGAGCTTGTTCAAAGCTCCAATGAACTCGAGGAACTCTACTGCTGAGAGCTTGGTGTATAATCCTGGTGACTCGGGAAGAAGTCCGGTTATGGCTTTGATATCATTTCGTTGAGATCTTACATCAAAACCGCAGACGCTTGCAGAGCCACTCGTTTGTTTTAGTAAACCTGAGAGAATTCGTACTGTAGTCGTCTTCCCTGCCCCATTGGGACCAAGAAAACCAAAGCGACTACCTGAGAAAACTTCGAGGTCTAAATTTCTAACAGCTTGAATTGAGCCAAAGCTCTTGTTCAAACCTTCAGTGTGAATTACAGATCCGTTTCCCGCCATTTTTGTTCACTTTCTTGCCGAAAATAGTTTACAGAATTATGGTAAACTATTACCGAACGTATATAAACTGTCGGAGCGGCGCAACAATCTCAGATACCCTCTCTAACTAAAACGATGCATATATCAAAGAGTGCAGAAATAGAATACAATTGGGTTGTAGAAGTTTGGCGTTGAATTGGACTCTCGAAGTTGCTTTGTATTTCACATCATTTATGATCAATGCAATTGGATTCATTGGTGCTCTTTGGGGATTACTTGAGAAGAAACATCGACACGCACCATTCATCATTGGCATCTTCCTTGGACTCACATTCTGGTCTTTATCCATCTCATTAGGTGGTTTACTGTTAGAAGGTATTTTCATCAATATTGGACTGTACGTGGGTCTCGTTACAATCGCAATGGTTTTCCTGATGATTGACTCTTTCACTAGAGATGGAGTAGACTCACGAAAAACTACAATCCTTAGCATTGCAGCTACGTTGCTTGTGTATTTCTCGTTTCAACCGGATGAGATCTTTGTTGGATTTAACACACTAGGGGAACCTGCAATTGTCCTCGGAATGGGAGTAATGGGTGTAGGTGCCTTTTTGATAATCCTAACAGGAGCATCCTTCACGTACTATATGATTCTCATGAATCGAATAGTTCCAGATTCCCTTCGTTTTGAAGCAAGACTCGGATTACTAAGCGGAATTATCCTAGCTGTTCTTTGGCCCGTGGGTCTCGGACTTGGTCTTCACTTTTCATTTCCAGGTTTGTGGCTGCTTCTATTATCCGTAGGAATTATCCCGATAGCGATAGCTTTTGTAAGAAAGCCAAAACTAGCATACGTTCTTCCATTTCGTGTTCTACGCCTGATTGTGTTTGAAACAAAGGGGGGCGTTCCACTATACAGTCACACTTGGGGAACGCAAGAGGGAGTTCCCGAAGAAGCATTATTCTCGGGTATGTTACAGGGTATTGCTCTGATTCTGGATGAATCAGTTAGGAAAGGTGCTGTTAGGGAAATTGTACTTGAGAATGGAATCCTTGTTCTGCAAAGGACATACAAATTCTCTGTGGCATCAGTATTAGTAGCTACCAAATCAAGTCAAACGCTTCGTCATGCAATTGATGCTTTTACAGAGAATTTCTATGAGGAGTATTCACAGTTCTTTGACAATCTAAGTGACATTAGAAATTTCGAATCTGCAAGCAAGCTTGTGGATGAACACTTTAGTTTCGTACCAGAATTCTGAAGGTTTAGACTAGAGAGCCATAGCTAGCTCTCTAGTGTCAATGTTTGATTTTATTATCGTGGTTTGGTCTGGCTAACTCATCTTCCACGTTGGTCCATCTTTTGTGTCAGCAATCATTATCCCGAGCTGAGCAAGACGGTTTCGAATCTGATCTGATTTAGCAAAGTCCTTGGCTTGTCGAGCTTCTTCACGAAGTTCAAGCAGGAATTCTACAACGCCCTTGAGAGCTTCATTTGAACCCGATTCATCAGCAGTTTCACCTGCTTCAAGATCAATCCCTAGGATTCCAACAAGCTCTGTCAGTACTGAAAGCGCTTCTCTGAGAACTGCTGCTCCTCCAACATCCTTTGTGTGAGTATTGATTTCACGGATGAAGGTGAATATCTCAGCAAGTGCTCCAGGTGTATTGAAGTCGTCATTCATTGAAGTTTCGAATCCCGTTCGTACTTTCTTTGATGCTTCTCCAAGTTTCTTGTCCGCATCAGATTCACGACTGCCAGCTCGTTCAAGAATTGAGATACGACCCTTTATCGTATCGACCGCATTTCTGATACGCTCCAAAGATTGGATTGCTTGTTTAAGAGCTCCATCGTTGTAATCCATTGGCTGACCGTACTGTCCTGAAATCAGGTAGAGTCGAACAGCCTGATGGTCATAGTTGTCGAGAACTTCTCTAGCTGTAGAGAAATTCTGTTCAGACTTTGACATCTTCTCGCTGTTGAGAGTGAGGAATCCGTTATGTAACCAGTACTTCACAGGAGTATTGATTCCATAAGCCGCAGATGATTGTGCAATCTCGTTCTCGTGGTGAGGAAATATCAAGTCCTGACCTCCTCCATGGATGTCGAAGGGAAGTCCCAGGTAATATTTACCCATGACAGAGCATTCAGCATGCCAGCCCGGTCTACCCTTCCCCCAAGGACTCTCCCAAGAGGGTTCACCAGGCTTCTCTGCTTTCCAAAGAACAAAGTCACGTGGGTCCTGTTTCTTGTCACCAACCTCAACACGAGCGCCCGCTTCTAGATCATCAAGAGGTATCTTTGATAGAGCCCCATAATCTTTCCACTCACTCACGTCGAAGTAGACATCTCCATCCACTACGTATCCTTTCTTGTTCTTAACGATGAGTTCAACCATCTCAATGATGTCATCAATATGTTCGGTTGCTCGAGGATTTGCAGTTGCAGATTTCAGGTTGAGCTGTTTTGCAATCACCTGATACTCTGCAATGAACTTTCCTGCAAGCTCGCCTATTGTGGTTCCTTCCTCGTTGGCACGATTGATCATCTTATCGTCAACATCTGTGAAATTGACGATGTACTGAACTCGATAACCCAGATACTCAAGATAC
>JAEOSL010000204.1 GCA_016840385.1 Candidatus Thorarchaeota archaeon
GATTCTGTAAACCACCGTCCTGAGGATTGGTCCGCACAGGCTAGTGCCTACCAGCATAGCGACAACGTATATACTGACGTTGTTGCCGCAGGTAGTTATGCAGGTTTTGCAGAATCTCAGGGAAATGATGTAGGATATGGTAGTGCCTACGTTTACAGCGATCTTGGTTATACAACAACTACATTGATAGAACCCGGTATTTCATTGAGTTTTAATTGGAATACCCTGGCAAATCCAGATATTCAAATTGGAGCAGAATCACGCTTCTATCTTCAAACAGATAATGGTGCTGGGACTGCCTACAATTTCTACTATTATCTATCTTCAGCTGCTACCGGCCTTACGAACCAAACCAATTATGGTAGAATAATGATAAATGAAACAGTTAACCAGTGGAATGTTTTCGACCGAAATATTACGGAAGACTTCATAGAAGTTTTTGGATCTGGCTCTCTTACCAGTGAAAGCTACGTTAGAGGTCTCTGGTTCTATGCTAACTCACCAGTTGAAGCAACAGACATGATTCAAGCTGTATTCGATGATGTTGTACTGTATAATAGCACATACAGCAGTTGGGTCGAAAATGGTGATTTCGAATCGGGAACTGGAAATGGATGGGACATTTACAGTACCGATGCTGGTTACGTCAAACAATCCACTGATAGCATGCATCTTACGTACTCTCTCAACGTGAGTATCCCCACCATGCGAGGTGGAAGCGCAAATGCGAGATGCTATACTTGGTTCTCTACAAATTTTGGTTATCATGCACTTTATCCCGGAATGAATATTATAGAAATGGATTGGAAATATAATGATACAGTAGGTGCAGGCTCATCTCAATATGCGTACTTCCGACTCGCTTTCTACAACGGGACTACTTATTATGTCCATTTCCTTTTTGGCTATGGAAATGATGTTATTTCACAAACGAATTCATCAACCAATATCTACGTTAAAATGCCTGGGTTTGGAGTGAGGGATACCTGGCAGCATTCTGTAATCGATCCATACTATGTATGTAATGAGGTTGGTCTGTTTAATATGTCAATAACTGAGATCAGCTTCTATGTCTACCAAGCTATGGCAGATGCAGGAGTAGAGCTTCTTGTCGATGGTTTCACATTTGAAACCTACCCAACAAGTGACCCAACATTTGAGTATATTGAGAATTGGGGACGGTTCGATCCATTTACAGGATGGGGGCGATTTGTTGGCTCTGGTACAGTCACACAGTCAACAGTAGCACACAGTGGTTCATATTCAGCTAACATTACTATAGAAAATGGTGAAGATGGTATTCATCGTAATCTACTCTATGCTGACATCGACCCTGCATTGTCTACAGATTTCTGGTGGCGTTTAGAAGATATTCAGAATACTGGACTCGCATATACTTGGATCAATATGGAATTTATTGTATCCGGTTCAAATAGAGTCATTCGCTATGTTCTTGGAAAATCACCTTCATGGACACTCGATAACTCCTCATCGTCGCTGAAGTATGTAATTGTCGATGGTTTCAATCAAACTGGAATTTGGAATCATATGGCTCGAAACCTAACTGCAGATATTGAAGAAGCATTTTCAATTTCTGCTGATGATTCGTATCTGTTTTATTTCGGTGTTCACGCATCTGCTGCAGCCGGAATGAGAACTTCGTTACTAGTTGATGACCTTCACTTCAAGGATATGGAACCCCCAACTTGTGATTCGGTTACCATTCAGTCAACTCCAGTATACTATTGGGACACTGAGATTCGAGTTCTTGCATCCGATGTTCGACCTGGTGTGTCTGATGTTACAATCAATTACACTATAGATTCATGGTCTTCCTGGAACACTGTTGCTGGAACGTATAATGACATCAATGATTGGTTCGACGTCTACGTACCAGCTCAAGCTTATGATACAGATGTTGAGTTCTATGCTATTGTCACTGATGGGTGTGGACTTCAGACTGTCAATAATAATGGCGGTCTAATGTACTCCTACACTGTCGGTGATGATGTTGCACCTACGTTGGTTATTGATACACCTGTCAATAACACAGATGTGGAAGGTCTACTTGCTATCACTGCATCAGCTGCCGATTATGGTTCAGGAATTGAATACGTTACTTTCAATCCTGATGGGACTGGACCTATCAATGACATCTCCGCTCCCTATTCTCAGAACTGGAATCTGGATGATGAATCATTGGGATCACACTTCATCGACGTGACTGCTCGAGACAATGTAGGACTAGAAGTCACAAAGAGACACTACATCACTGTGGTTGATACTATTGACCCAGGTCTTGATAGTCCCACGGATGTTGAATTCACTGTTGGTGCAACTGGACAGACCATAGATTGGGACCCCACTGAGGCACGACCTGCAACCTATGAAGTATTCGTAGACACGGTCAGTACCCTTACAGGAAACTGGAATGCGTCTTCGGAACACATCGTTATGGATCTAGATGGACTAGCAGTTGGAACATACAATTACACCCTCGTCATGTACGACATTGTCGGTAATTCTGGTAGTGATACTGTAATTGTTACAGTGAATGCTGAAACTACTACAACCACAACAACTACCACTACAACCACTACTACGACTACAACGACTCCTCCAGCAGATCTTACTCCACTATTGATTGTTGCAGGTATTGGAGTTGTAGGTATACTTCTGGTTGTCTTTGTTGTTCTACCAAAGATGAAGAAAACATAGTATTAGGAATGAGAGGTAACAATTACCTCTCTCTCCCTTTCTTTTTTTAATTACCGCTTTTGTTTCACAAATATAATTACAATTACTAAGACTACACCTGAGATTGCAATTACAATCTTTGTAAATAGACAATGTGTAAGAAAAAAGTAGAGAGGTTGTCATTGCAACCTCCCTTACTCCGTAG